>CAMYLH010000477.1 GCA_947259065.1 uncultured Desulfobacterales bacterium | reverse complement strand
ACCCGCCATCTTTTGGTTTTGCTAATGGGGCGGGTCTCTGAAAGCAGCACCTTGTCACCAATCCGACAATCATTGTGATCGTCATGGGCAGCGAATTTGGTACGTCTTCTGACATACTTTAGATACAAGCGATGCTTAACCAATCGTTCAACCAGCACAGTAACCGTTTTATCCGCCTTGTTGCTGGTGACCGTACCGATCATTTGTCTTTTCCTTCCTCGTTGTTTCATGCCAGCCACTATTCTTTATCTTTCATTTGGTTGATGGTCACTTCTCCGATAATTGTCTTTAACCTGGCAATTTCTCGTTTCGTCAGTTTCATTCTTTGAGGATTTTCGAGCTGACCGATTTCGTGTTGAAATCGCAAATTAAACAATTCCTCTTTTAGATCAGATACTTTGCGATGCATTTCTTCCAGATTTAAGTCTCTAATTTCACTGGTTTTCATATGCTATCGCTCCTCTCAATAAATTTGGTTTTTACTGATAGTTTATGAGCTGCCAGCCGCAAGGCTTCTTTGGCCAGCTCTTTGGAGACTCCCTGCATTTCATAAAGTATCCTGCCGGGACGTATGACGGCCTCCCACCCTTCCGGAGCCCCCTTACCTTTACCCATTCTCACTTCAGCAGGCTTTTTGGTAAAGGGTTTATCCGGAAAAATACGGATCCAGATACGACCCCCTCTTTTGATGTGACGGGTCATCGCGATACGAGCTGCTTCGATTTGTTTGGCGCCCAGTTTTCCGCATTCAGTGGCCTGCAATCCGTATTCTCCGAAATTCAATGAACAGCCACGACGGGCAACACCTCTCATTTTACCTTTTTGCTGTTTTCTAAATTTTACTTTTTTGGGGCTCAGCATTTTCTCTGTCTCCTATTGTTCGTTGCGTGTAAAGGGCTCCGCGCCATTTCCCTCAGGCCGGTAAACCCGCAACTGACAACACGTAACACGCAACGCGTAACCCACAACCCGTAATAACTAACTCGCGATCTCCACTTGATCTTTTTTGAGTATCTCTCCTTTGAAAACAAAGACCTTAACGCCGATGATTCCGTAGGTAGTGCGGGCTTCGATGAAACCGTAATCGATATCCGCCCTGAGCGTATGCAGCGGCACCCTCCCCTCTCGATACCATTCGGTTCGGGCCATTTCAGCGCCCCCTAGCCGTCCGGAGCAAATAATCTTTACTCCCAGAGCACCGAAGCGCATAGCGGAAGTAACGCCACGCTTCATGGCTCGCCGGAAAGCAACCCGCCTTACAATTTGCAGCGCAACGTTTTCTGCTACGAGCTGGGCTTCGATTTCCGGTTTCCTGATTTCCTGGATGTCGATCAGTACTTCGTGGGTGGTCATCTTCTCGACATCATTTTTAAGTTGTGAGATTTCAGATCCTTTTTTACCGATCACAATTCCCGGCCTGGAGGTATAGATTCTCAATCTAACTCGCTTGGATGACCGTTCAATTTCAATCCTGGAAACGCCGGCGTGATATAGCTTCTTTTTGATAAATGTCCGCAGCTTATGGTCCTCTAAAATATACTGAGCATAATTTTTCCCGCCGAACCATCGCGATTCCCAAGTTTTAACAATCCCAAGTCTTAATCCAATCGGATTTACTTTCTGGCCCAAGCTTTGCCTCCTTTGCTATACCGATGTTTCTTCAGCTAAAATAACTGTAATGTGGCTGGTTCTCTTCAGAATGCGCGTACCCCTACCCCGTGCTCTCGCTTTCCAGCGTTTCAAACTAGGCCCCTGGTCTGCAATAATGTTACGGATAACCAGCAAATCGATATCAATATCCGCATTATTATCCGCGTTGGCAACGGCTGAACGGACAATCTTTTCAAGTATATTCGCCGCTTTTTGAGGCATAAATTTAAGTATTTGAATCCCGCTCTCCACAGGCTTGCCCTTGACGGCACCAATTACCTTATGCACTTTGCGCGGAGAAATGCGAACATATTTTGAAACAGCTCTAACCTCCATGTCGCTAACCCTTTTTGCTTAATAGTAGAAGCTTTGGATGTGGAATTATCTCTTTAATTTGGATTTTCTATCACCGGCATGCCCGTAAAATGTTCGAGTAGGTGAAAATTCACCCAATTTATGCCCCACCATATTTTCCGATATGAAGACCGGTACAAATTTTCGACCATTATGAACGGCCAGTGTAATCCCAACCATCTCCGGTACAACCGTTGACCGTCTTGACCACGTCTTAATGACTCTGTTGCTGCGGGACTCCTGGGCCACCAGCACCTTATTCATAAGCTTCGGTTCAATATATGGACCTTTTTTTAACGATCGTGGCATAGATACTCCCACCCTGAGTTGTTATTAGTTATTGGCTATTGGTTATCAGTTATTTTTTGCTGCGTTTTTTTACGATGAGACGATCACTACTTTTATTCTTACGCGTTTTGTAACCTTTGGTGGGAACTCCCCATGGACTGCATGGATGTCGCCCGCCGGAAGATCTTCCCTCACCACCTCCCATGGGATGGTCTACGGGATTCATTGCAACACCTCTGACCTTGGGCCGCCGCCCCAACCATCGTTTCCGCCCAGCTTTGCCCAGATCGATATTCTCGTGGGTCATATTACCCAGCTGCCCGACGGTAGCCATGCAATTTATCAATACCATGCGTACCTCACCAGACGGCAGTTTGATCAAGGCATAGCGATCTTCCTTCGCCATGAGTTGGGCATAGGTTCCGGCACTTCTTACAATCTGTCCGCCTTTTCCCGATCTCAGTTCAATGTTATGAATCTGCGTTCCCAACGGGATATAACTGAGCGGCAATGAATTTCCGGGCTTAATGTCGGCATCGGGACCTGATTCAACGATATCGTCGACCTTAAGGTTCACCGGTGCCAGGATATAGCGTTTTTCTCCGTCGACATAGTGCAGGAGAGCAATTCGGGCTGAGCGGTTCGGATCATACTCAATAGAGGCGACTTTGGCTGGAATACCAATCTTATCGCGCTTAAAGTCAATAATCCTGTAATGCCGTTTGTGGCCGCCGCCGCGATGCCTGCAAGTGATTCGGCCTTTTGCATTGCGCCCGCCTGATTTTTTGATTACTTTAAGCAGTTGTTTTTCCGGCTTTGTTTTTGTAACCTCTTCATACGAGGAATAAGCTTGAAAGCGTCTCCCCGGAGATGTCGGTTTTACCCTTCTAATCGCCATTGGTAACTCCTAATCCTATACCCCTTCAAAAAAATCTATCCGCTCACCGGGCATCAACCTCACAATCGCCTTTTTCCAATT
>CAMYLH010000476.1 GCA_947259065.1 uncultured Desulfobacterales bacterium | reverse complement strand
TATCCAATTCTTTGATTTTTGATGATACCCCACGCATTTCAACCACTAGGGCTTCAGTATCGTCACCGGCCTTTCTCATATCAGCGATCCGGTCGGAAACCACATTGCGCTGATGCCGCAGCGATTCTATTTCCTGCAGAATGTCGCGGCATTCGTCATCGCATTTTATAAAGTTGTCAAGCTCAGACTGATGGCCGCGTGCCTCCATTGCTGCCTGAACTTTAGATAAATTTTTTCTCACGAACTTGATTTCCAGCATATATAGCCTTATATTTATAAGTTTAAATCTATCATAGTTGATTGGGAACTTTAAAATATGCCGCAATTAACACGGGCGTGTCATTTAGTCAACGGTAAATGCACGATCACACCGTTTCAACCCGTGTCTTAAAATTCACCCAAACTGTGTTAGGGAGAAATCGTATGGAAGAAATTGGTGCCGCAAAAATTCAGATTCGAGAAGATATTACCAAAATCATTTCCGAACTCGCTGAAGGTGACATAGCTAAAAAAGTCAGATCAATTGAAAACCGGCTCTTTGAATTTGCAAATTTTCTAGAATCAAAAATTGTTCTTTTATATGTCAGCGGTGATATTGAAGTTCAAACCAAGAATATAATTAAACGAGCATACAGCTACAACAAAATTGTTGTTTTGCCGGCTTTTGACCCAAAAACGTTTGAAATGAAACTGATGAAAGTCGACAAAATCTCACAAGATTTGAAATCCGGTCCAAGAGGGGTGCCGGAACCGAATGCCGGCCGTTGTAAAATAGTGCCCATAGATCGCATCGACATCGCTATAATACCAGGGATTGCTTTTGATGAAAAAGGCGGTCGCATTGGCACGGGAAGAGGATATTACGATCGCCTGATTCCCAACCTGGCAATTACCACCCGCAAGGTGGCCCTGACACTAGAAGAGCAAATCATCCCCCAGGTACCCATGGAATCCCACGACAAGCATGTGGATATCATCATAACCGATAAACGTATCATCTACAAAATATAAGCTCAGGCGATAACGTTAAAATTTATCATTTGATCAACCAACATTTACCTTGGGGTTTAAAATCTTTGCAAGTTTCTGCAGACTTTCTTCTTCGCCAACTGCTATGACAGTATCACCCGGCATGATCGCTGCCTCGAAAGAGGGATTGAACTGCATACCACCATCCGGCTTTTTGATAGCAATGATGATCAGATTATAGTTTTGCCTGATACCGGAATCCTTCAGCTGAACGTTAACCAGCTTTGATAATTCATTAACGGGGATTTCCTCCATCAGGATATCTTTGCGCTTATGAGCAAAGGCAAGATCTAAAAAGTTGGTGACTGTCGGGCGGATAATCCGTTGGGCCATACTGGCAGCTCCCATTTCATAGGGTGATTCCACGGAATCTGCTCCGGCCGCCTTCAATTTGTTCTTTGATGCTTCCTGACCGGCTCTCGCTATGATTTTAAGTTCCGGGGAAAGCTGCCTGGCCGTCAAAACCAAAAATACATTATCCGTATCGGTGGCTAAAACGGCAACCAGCCCCAATGCCCGTTGGATCCCTGCCTTGATCAAGCATTGTTCATCCGTCGCATCACCGGATATATACAAAACCCCATCCGTATCCATCAATGGAATCCGATCCGCATTTTTTTCTATAACTACCACATCATATGGCTTTCTACTAAGATTACGCCAAAGGACCCGTCCAATGCGTCCATACCCGCATACAATATAATGATTTTTTAGCCGATTTATTTTTTTGTCCAACCTTCTTCTCCCCAATATAATTCTTATTCGCCCTTCGACCATGAACTGTACCACGGCACCGGCAACATAAAGCGAAAATCCCACACCGATAAAAACAATAACTATTGTAAAAATTCGACCCAGGTCGCCAACCTGATTCACCTCCCGGTAGCCAACGGTGGAAATGGTTATGATCGTCATATACAAGGCGTCTAAAAATCTCCAGCCTTCAATGATCATATAGCCGGCTGTGCCTGAAAAAATGATGATTAGCGATAGTGCGATGGATATAGTGAGATGTCTGGTACTGTTCATTTCACCGTCTGCAAAGGTCCAGCTGCATCTTTGTAACCTTAATAAAACAGTTTTGTGCTATTAGTTACCACGTATTTCGACTGCCCATAGTGGGTCATATTCTTGGGAATGGAATGAAGCCTTTTTGCTTTTACCTTATCAAGTGGGATCATAGCTAAGAATCATGTTACTATTTTATTCAAAAAAATCAAGGCGTTTTTAATTATTGTCACTCTCAACAACAATTTGATTTGTGTCTTCATGGGGCCTCTTCATCAATCTGCCAGGAAAACAATCATGAATATTTACAGGCGCGGACATCTTGACCGAAGCTTTCTGATTTGATAGAAAAATCCAGCAATGGAAAAAGAATCTATGAAATACGAGCGCCAGAGACAAGAAATGGTGCGCAACCAGATTGAAGCACGGGGGATCAAGGCGCCAGCGGTTCTGGCCGCCTTTCGCAGTGTGCCCCGCCATCTTTTTGTCAGCGAGGCTCTAAGAGACCAGGCCTATGGTGATTATCCCCTGCCGATCGGAGAACAGCAGACCATTTCTCAACCTTATATTGTAGCGGAAATGACCCAGGCTTTGGATCTCGCTGAAGATGATAGGATTTTAGAGATCGGCACCGGCTCGGGTTATCAAGCTGCCATCCTTGCACAAATCGTTTATCGCGTTTACACCGTTGAACGCAAACGTTCGCTTTTTTTGCAAGCACGCAATCTATTTGACAAACTTTACTATCACAATATTGTCATGAAATATGCCGACGGAACCAAGGGATGGCAGGACGAAAGCCCTTTTGATGGGATTATTGTGACTGCCGGTGCTCCACAGATTCCTGATGTGCTGATCGATCAACTGGCAGAAGACGGTCGACTGGTGGTTCCCGTCGGCAACCAGCATACCCAGGAACTTATAAAAATTTCTCGAGACGGCCAACAGATCCGGCAAACCAGGTTAGGCGGATGCCGATTTGTCAAACTCGTCGGCGAACATGGATGGAAGGAAGCTTAAACAAAAACTGGAATTTATCTTCCATCCCCTGAATTGATAGACACCACCATTTGAACGTGCCTATATTCCCACTATATCTAAATTACACCTTATGAATGAAAAATTCATCGCTTCATGGAAAGCCGCATTTTTTGAAAGTCCGGGGCCGGTATCTGTCAGAGAAGCAGTTACGCTTGCGCTAAAAGGTATTTGCATGGGGTCTGCGGATGTGATTCCCGGAGTTTCCGGGGGTACTATTGCCTTGATTACCGGCATCTACGAGGATCTGATAGCGGCCCTGAGGTCATTGGATATTAAGATGGCTCGAAAGATACTTAGCTTTGATATCAAAGGAGCCGTTGCAAGCGTCCATATCCGCTTTTTACTCAACCTGTTTTGCGGAATCATTGCAGCAGTCTTAAGCCTGGCACAGCTAATGAATTATCTGCTTCATCACCACCCGGTGCCGATATGGAGCCTTTTTTTCGGGCTTATCGTGGCCTCTATCCTGGTGGTCGGCAAACAGGTCAGCGATTGGATGGGCAAAGCCGGTATATGCTTTGTTGCCGGGATATTGGCGGCCGCCGTTATTGTCAATCTGATACCGATCAAAACTCCCGAAGCGCTTTGGTTTATTTTCCTTTGCGGTATCGTGGCCATATGTGCCATGATATTGCCGGGAATCAGCGGCGCGTTCATTTTGCTGATCTTAGGAAAGTATGAATTCATTACCGCAACGCTGAAAAATCCGTTTCTGGCACAAAATATGATCGTAATTCTGGTTTTCTGCCTCGGGTGTTTCGTCGGGTTGGCCGGATTTTCCAGAGTATTGAACTACATGCTTGGAAAGTTTCATAATTTGAGCCTGGCGTTTTTAGCCGGTCTAATCACCGGTTCATTGTTGAAAATCTGGCCCTGGAAGGAGATCCTTGAAACCCAGGTAATCCGGGGAAAGCCGCATATAATTTGGGGCCGACCAATCATGCCGGATACTTTCGGAGGCGAATTGTACTTTGCGATTGCTCTTATGGTATTAGGATTCTTAGGAATATTGGTCATTGAGAGGTGGGCCAAGGGGGAAAATGAAAAGGGTGTAGGTCGGCAATGAGTCATTTAAGCTCTATCAGTTCATTTTTTAAAAATTGTATAAATACTCGGCTTAACGGCGACAGACTGCGATACTTGTCGCGTGTAAGATAGAAGCTGCGTTTGAGTTTTAAGCCCTTGATGGCGATAGCCTTCAAACTGCCGAATTTAAGATCTTCGGATACAGCCAGGGTGGAGAGAATGGATATGCCCACTTTATTCTTAATGCCCTGACGAACGGCCTCGGTGCTCCCTAGTTCGGCTGCAATTTTCAGATCCTCGATGGTATACCCCTCCCTTGCGAGATTCAGCTGAATGGAGGCCAGTGTCCCGGAGCCGCTTTCGCGAACAATAAAAGGTTCGGAGACAAGCAGGTTTAAAGGTATTGCTTTCCTCTGTGACCAGGGGTGATTGTGCGGAACAATCAGGCGCAGTTCGTCTTCGATCAATTTTTCCTGAAAAATCCTCTTTGCACTGGACTCCGCTCCGACCACTCCCATTTCCAAATTGCCTGACAACACCCCCTCGATTATTTTTTCCGTATCTTCTACAATCAGCGAAATTGTAACTTCAGGATATTGTCCGGCAAATGCACCGATTATTCGGGGCAATAGATATGCACCCGGTATCGTGCTGCCGCCGATAAGAAGTCGACCTTTAATTTTCCCGTTAAATTCTGCCATTGCAGCCTCGGTTTCATCACTGAAGGTCAGAATTTTGCGGGCATAACTATAAAGCAATTCACCGGCTTTTGTTGCGACCGCTTCTTTTGATAAACGATCGATTAAACGGCAGCCAAAATGGTCCTCTAAATCCTTAATATGACTGCTGACAGTCGGCTGAGACAAATGCACGGTCTTTCCAGCCTTCGAAAAGCTCTTGAGCTCAACGACATTGCAGAATATTTTTAATTGCCACAGATCCATGGGTTGCTAAAAAGATATAACTATT
>CAMYLH010000475.1 GCA_947259065.1 uncultured Desulfobacterales bacterium | reverse complement strand
GGTCCTGGGTCCTGTGGTGGATGTGGAATTTGAACAGGGTAATCTGCCTACAATCTATACGGCACTGACGATCAGCAACCCTGCCATTAGCGATGAAGAAGACAACCTCGTGGTTGAGGTCGCCCAGCATCTTGGGGACAATGTGGTCAGAACCATTGCCATGGATGTTACCGACGGCCTGATGCGAGGTCAGGACGTAAAGGATACCGGCAAGCCGATCATGATGCCTGTTGGTGAGGCCGGCCTGGGGCGCGTTCTCAATGTTGTTGGAAGACCCGTTGACGGACTCGGTCCCGTAAGTCAGGAAAAGATGATGCCGATCCACCGTCAAGCGCCGACATTTACCGAGCAGGATACGACGGTGCGGGTGCTTGAAACCGGAATTAAGGTTATCGATCTGCTGGTTCCGTTTCCACGTGGTGGAAAAATGGGCCTCTTCGGCGGGGCCGGCGTTGGTAAAACGGTTATTATGATGGAAATGGTTCACAATATTGCGATGCAGCACGGTGGCATCTCGGTATTCGCAGGTGTTGGAGAACGCACGCGCGAGGGTAATGACCTGTATCATGAAATGAAGGATGCCGGGGTACTTCCCAAAGCGGCCCTGATTTATGGGCAGATGACGGAACCGCCTGGCGCAAGGGCTCGCGTTGCCCTTTCCGCCCTGACAGCCGCAGAGTATTACAGGGATGAAGAAGGTCAGGATGTACTGATTTTTATTGATAATATTTTCCGCTTTACCCAGGCCGGTTCCGAGGTCTCAGCCTTGCTGGGGCGTATGCCGTCTGCGGTCGGTTATCAGCCGACCCTGGCAGTGGACCTTGGTGAGCTGCAGGAGCGGATTACCTCAACGGACAAAGGATCGATTACAGCCGTTCAATGTGTCTATGTACCCGCCGATGATTTAACAGACCCCGCCCCGGCGACAACTTTTGCACATCTGGACGGCACAGTGGTGCTTTCCCGCAAACTGGTTGAACTCGGCATCTATCCTTCAGTAGACCCCCTTGATTCAACATCCAGAATTTTGGATGCCGCCTATATCGGCGATGAACATTATCAAGTTTCACGCCAGGTGCAGAAGATCCTACAAAAATATACGGAACTCCAGGATATCATCGCCATTCTGGGAATTGATGAATTGGAGGACGAAGACAAAATTACGGTGAGTCGTGCCAGAAAGATTCAGCGTTTTCTGTCACAACCATTTCATGTAGCTGAAGTTTTTACCAATACACCTGGATCTTATGTGAAGATCGAGGACACGATCAAAGGCTTCAAGGAGATCGTTGACGGCAAACACGACGATCTTCCGGAGCAGGCATTCTATATGGTCGGGGGCATTGATGAAGTGGTGGAAAGAGCCAGGACGATGGCTGAAGCAGACTAATTATGAGGTGTAATTATGGCTGATAATATTAAACTGGAAATTGTTACACCTGACAAGGCGGTTGTGAGCGAAGAGGTAAAAATCGTCATGGCTCCGGGGGCACTTGGTGAATTCGGCGTACTCATCGGACATACTCCTTTTCTGACGACTCTTAGAACTGGGATCATTCGTTATACAGATGCACAAGGCACGGAGCGATATGTCTTTGTCAACGGCGGATTTGCCGAAGCGCTGCCGAATCAAGTAACGATATTGGCGGATTCGTCTGAGAGGAGAAAAGATATTGACTTGAATCGAGCCAAGACAGCTCAGGAGCGGGCCGAAAAACGGCTGGAGGAAGCCCCCACCAGGGAAGATATCGATGCCAATCGTGCGAAAGCGGCCTTAGAACGGGCGGTGGTGCGGATAAATCTCGCCGAGCTCCGTTGATACTATCTGATATTTGCTTTCTGGAAAATTTGTTTTCCGCGTTTACACCAAAAGGGGATAATGTATAATAAAGGGTAAACCAATTTATTGGTTTACCCTTTTTCATGCACCGGGAAATTGTTTCGTCAAAGGGTACCGACGTCAACCAGCGCTACCTTTTTTAATGGTATGGAGTCGTGGAAATATGAAAAATGCAGGTGGCGCCTTTTTGGGGAAACGGTTTATGGACACGGATGAATGATTACAAATTAGGGTTACCCAAAAAAATACAGGTAAAATAGATGAGAAAAAACATTGCGGTTGTTATTCTGGCCGCCGGACTGGGAACCCGCATGAAATCGGATAAGGCCAAGGTGCTTCATGAAGTTGCTGAGAGGCCTATGATTCTCTATGTGGTCGACGCTGCTCGAAAAGCGGCCGGTGATGACATCATCGTGGTGGTTGGCCATCAGGCCCAAAAAGTACAGGAAATCATATCCGAAACTGCTCAATTACATTTTGCCTATCAGGAGAAGCAACTTGGGACGGCACATGCAGTATCTTATGCTTTGCCTCACATCCCCCATCATTGCGATGAAATCGTCATCCTATGTGGTGACGTGCCGCTTATTTTACCTGAAACCATAACGGGGCTTGTCGAGGATCAATTGGCATGCCATCGCGATATTTCTCTTTTAGCGGTGGAGTTAAAAAATCCTTATGGATATGGTCGGGTTTTGCTGGATGATAGTGGACAAGTATTTGGAATAATTGAAGAAGCAGACGCTACCGCCGAGCAAAGAAAAATCAAACTGATTAATGCCGGTATTTACTGTATCAACAGACAGTTTTTGCAGGATGCGCTTCCTAAAATTCAATCAAACAATGCTCAGGAAGAATTGTACCTGACCGATATCATGGCCATCGGGTATAAAGAAAAAAAGAAAATGGGTGTCATGGTCGCTGCCGATTATCACCAAATTTTGGGTGTCAACAACTGTCAGGATTTGAAAGAGGTGGACAAGATCATGAAAAAGCGGATGCGGAATATTTCTTGACTTTTTGATATATTACAGATTATATTGAACTAAAATTAAATTGAGGTAACCAAAGTGGACAATGATTTCGTATTAAGACAGTTTGGGGAGATAGAACATAAAGTTGAAAAATTAATTGAAAATTGTAAAACTCAGGCGGTAGCCAATTCAGAACTTAAAAATAAATTAAAAAGCCTAGAGGAGGAGATTCAAGGTAAGGTAGAGGTGGAAAAAAATTACGCTGAGGAAAAGGCCTTGGTCCGATCAAAAATCGACGGTTTGCTGGCCAGACTTGATGAAATTTCAGATTCGTAATGCCTGGGGCCGGCATGGTATAGGAGGAAAGGTAAAATTCAATAGCTATTGGAACAGATTGTAACCATAGAGCTTTTTGGACAACCGCATACGTTTAAAGCTGATTCGGATGTTACCAGAGCAAAGGAGGTTGCTGATCTTTTGGCCAAGGAAGTGGCTCGGGTTGAAAGTCAGCAAATCGATCCATCATCAAATATTTCGAGACAAAAAATTTTAATATTAGCTGCCCTGAATATCGCTAATGAAAATATGGAATTGAAAAGGAATCACTCTAATTTGTTGCATGTTGTTGCACAACGGACGACGAAACTGATTGGTACATTGGATGACGGCGTGCAGTGAATGGTAACGCTTTTTTTTAATTGAAATCGGACATATGCGATCCGTTTATAACCAACGCTTTTCCTTTAACCTATGCTGACTTAACCGATCCGACTATTTCAGTGGTCTTTCCGGGATAAATACTATAGGTGAAGGTTATTTTTTGCATTACAGAAAATATTGTTGCCCCTGCCATGCTCGTGATTGGAAGACATTCTTTGACCCAACAGCAATCATAACGGGAGCCTTCCCTGGTTTCGGTGTGCATGTTCTGTTCGTTCAGAAAAGCCTAAAGAAGCTAAACGGTGCCCACTTTGAACCCCAGGTTCAAAGACCTGACAACACGGCATTGTGGCAGGGGTTCTCCCTTTCCCGGATATCATCGGATGACTGAGTCCACTCGGCTGTGCTACCCTCATAGTTAGCCCATAGATACCTTATCCCCCGATTAACGCATTATTGACTGCCATAAGCAAATTGGTGATCAAAGCTGTTACTTAAAATCTTTGATAACCAGGGAGAGATATAATGAATGAATATGTTGTATTCATCAGCATTTGCTGCTTTTTTGCCGGTTTGCTGATCGCTTACTTGATACAGGGCAGAATAGCGTCCCACAAAATAAGAGAGGCTGAAGCAGAAGCTGATCGATGTATCGCTGAATCTGAAAAAAAGGCGGCAACCTTATTAAGGGAAGCCGATTTAGAGGTAAAAGACAGACTTTTCAAATTAAAAAGCGAATTTGACGTTGAGACCAGCGAGACCCGGGCGGAACTAAAAAAAAGAGAAACCCGGCTGATGCACAAAGAAGAAAATATTGATAACAAAATTGAACAGTTGGAACGTCGAGACCGCGAGTTTGTTCGCAAAGAAAGGCATCTAACCAAAAGAGAGGGAAAGCTTGAGCGCAAGGAACTGGAATACGATGAGCTGCTTGAGGAGCAAAAACGGCAGCTCGAAAAGATATCCGGTTTAACGGTTGACCAGGCCAAGGAACTTCTGCTTC
>CAMYLH010000474.1 GCA_947259065.1 uncultured Desulfobacterales bacterium | reverse complement strand
CGAGAAAATGTTCCACTCATGGAGCAGGCTCAACTCCTGATGGTAGCACCTGTATTTTACGGTGCCATGCCGAATATCGGTCTCTACACACAACCCGATGGCCCCGTACCAAACCCGGCCGAGCTTCTCCCCCAAGGTAAAATTAAAGAAGCACGTGAGGCCTATGAAGGGGCCATCGAACACGCTGTTCGTGATATGGTTTTTGTGGCGACATCCCAATGTGAGGCCGGTGCGGACGGGATTAACTTTGATACCGTGGGCGCCTCCGGTGATCCGGACTTTAAAGCGACATTGTTGGCTGTTGAGATGCTCAAGAAACAATATCCCGATATTTGTGTCGAAGTCGGCATGGCGGGTGAGTTTGTTTTAGGAATGCATGGAGAAATTATCTTTGGTCCGGCCATAAATACGGTGTCCTCCAGATCGATTCCCTGGAATGTGGCACGCGCCATCACATTCACCAAGGCATGTGTGGAAGCTGCCGAGATCCCGGTGCATGCCAACATGGGTATGGGAGTGGGCGGATTGCCGCTCTGCACAACCGCGCCGATTGACGCAGTTTCGCTGGCCTCCAAGGCCATCGTCGAAATCACCCGTCTGGACGGGTTGTAGGTTGGGGACGGAGACCCGGCCGGTGTGGCGATTACACATGCAATGACCTCGGGCATGGGCGGGATGCGAACTTCCGGAGATCTGGTCGCACGCATGCAAATGACCAAGGGCATGAAAATAAAAGCAGCCAAGAAATTTGTGGCCGAAAAACTGGGTGTTGCAGTGAGTGAACTCACCGATGCGGCCGTGATGGGAGAGGTTAGAGAAGATCTTAAGATCGGCGGGGTTTATTCCTCAATGGGATCACCAAAGGGCATGGAAGCCAAACATCATATTGCGAATTTGCTTGGTATCGAAATCAATTCCCTAAAGCGTTTCCGTCACAACACACGATGATTTTAGTTCCAAAAACCTATTAAAACAAACTTAACTGCCGCCCGCCTTTGGTTAGAGAGCGATAATCCAAATCAAAAAAACGCAGGACCATATCGGCAATGGGCGCGAGTTGTTTCTCGCTGTAATGGTCATAGTCATAGGCGGCATTTGACTTTTTCTGGACCGGTTCAGGGCCGGCGGTCGTCATCACATAACTGACTACTTTTCCGTCAAGGTGGTCCAGCATCCGGGCAGCGCGCACATGCGGTGGAACATTTTTGGTATAATCTTCCAATCGTTTGCTAATTCCCTTTCGGTAAACCAGTTTATCGTCTAACTTCCCGTCATATAGCTGGGTGTGACGGCTGCGGACCAAATCACAGAGCTCATCTTGCTGCTCCGGAGAACCATCCTTTTGGAATAATACGGTAAAAAGATCGCCCTGGAACTGTTTTGCGAGCGCTGTCCAATCGCGCCGCGTTGACTCCATGCCTGCAAAATACAGTTCAGCAGCGCCTGTCTCGTTGATGAGCAATCCTGCGTAGCGTTTTTTCGATCCCGTATCGCGGCCACGAATGGTCGGCATGAAAAAATGTACAAACAATTTTTCAACCTCGATATCAAGTTTGCTTTCGACCTGAAAGCGTTGCTTTAATTCTATGTCCAGGTAGCCATTGAGCTTCTCGGAGAGCCGGGAGCCGATCTGGTTTATGGCAGTTTGCTCGCCCTCTCCAAAATGAATAAATAGCGAGTCTGTATCCCCATAGATGACCGGATAGCCCTCACTCTCAATGAATTTGCGGGAAAATGTCAAAATCCAGTGTCCGATGCGGGTGATTGACCCGGCTAGGCGCGGGTCATAAAACCGACAGCCCGGGGTTCCCAGAACGCCGTAAAAAGAATTCATGATGATTTTTACAGCCTGCGATAAGGTAGCATCTTTCAGTTGCTTCGCATTTTCACGTTCCTGCCAGAGCTCCTCGATAATTGAAGGCAGAATGGCGAAATCTTCAGCAAATTCAAGGCCGGCCGGACCTTTAATGATTCGGCCGGGTCCCTCAAAATCGCCTGACTGCAAATTGGCAGCTAAATCATGTAAAACCACATTGGCTGCCAGGGGATCAATTTGAAAAGTCCGGATGATGCTGGGATACAGGCTTTTAAAGTCAAAAATTGCCACATTCCGGTAGAATCCGGGTGTGCTGTCGAGTACAAGGCCTCCAGGTGCTGCTTCAGTTGCAGAGGCCGGTTGGGAATTGGTATCAGCAACATAACCGCGACGATGCAAACGAGGTAGATACAAAAAATCAAAGGCTGCGACGCTTCCACCGACACGGTCCAAGGTCAGTCCTGTCAGTTGCGATCGTCGGACCGCAAGCTGGGACAGGTTAAGTTTGTCAAAAATCTCGTAAACCAGTTTTGCATCCTCCAGATTATAATCTGCAAGCTTTGTCTTGGCCGCATGGAACAGGTGAGTTATCTCCGCCACTTTCTCGCGGCCGGTCTTTTCAATTAGTTTTGTTCGTCCCAAAACCTTTTGAGCAACAGTTGATAGAGAATAATCGTCTGCCTGAACATAGGCGCTTCGGACCATATTGATACCGTCCAGTGCGGCCCTGCCGGGTATGCGGGCGGTCCATTGATTAAAAAAGGTGCCCGGCGCTAACAGATCCGCTGATCCATCGGTTCCAATATCAAACTTTAGCCCCAGTGCGGAACATTTTCGCGAAAGCCACTGTAAGTCAAAGCCAACAAGGTTCCAGCCAATAAATGCATCCGGATCATACTCACGAACCATGCGGAAAAATGCAACCAGCAGTCCCTCTTCGGTGCGAAAGCCCTGATATGTTCTTGCCTGATCTTTGTGGTCCGGGTCGACCATGAGGACTGCTGCAAGATTGTTACCGTAAATAGCGATGGAGTATAGATCCATTTCCAGCGAACATTCAATATCAATGGAAAGCAGCTTCAGCACCGGGGTAAAATTAGAACCTTTCACTTTCGGGTCAATAAAATATAAGGTACTGTTTTCTTCCTTGACCGGTTCGCTTTCGAAAGAGACGCCGCCCTTGATGAAGCGTTCCATCAAAAACCGTGCAACCAGGTTAACGTCCGCCTCATAGGATGGGATATTACGAGATTCGCAAGCCCTGCGAGCACCAGTCAATTCCAATGTAGTTTGAAAATAGAGCGCATCCACAGGTTTGCCGCGCAGACTCCTTAGTTCGACGCTTTTGCGAAAGGCAGCGGGCGGTGTCCAGTCGTTACCGCGATCCATAAAAAAGACCAGACCCGGCCGGGTCACCGTCCAGTGAAAACGCTTTCCATCGGATAATCTTCCCTGGAAGACCAATTGCGTGACGTTTTTGCGAATAATCTGGCTGTTGGATAATATATAACCCTGATAGCTCATTTTTCTCCATTACCTACAAATAGATATGGCGTGAGTTTTTCCATGAAAACTATCATACCCTTGATGTCCTGTAAAATGAAACCAGGATCGGAATCGTTAGGTCTGCATATTTTAGCAGTCGTTGTGAGAATCATTTTAGGTGTGGCACTAATGATGTACGCGACAGAGTCAAAATATCCGACAGCGATTTCAATCTTAGGATGGATTTCGATTGTTGCTGGATCCGTTTTAGGAATAATGGGTCGAACTAATTTCAGACGTTTAATGTCTTGGGCTCTTAGCTTGGCACCTTCCTTTGGGCGTATCGGTGGATTTTTAGCAATTT
>CAMYLH010000473.1 GCA_947259065.1 uncultured Desulfobacterales bacterium | reverse complement strand
AAAGCTTATTTGCAGGAAAAAAAGAAAGATATAGCCAGGGAGGATAATCCAATTGCCCGATCGGGACAACATCGTACTCGATAGCTTTGCCCTTATAGGCTATCTTGAGAATGAGACGTTTTCAACCCGGGTCGAAAAAATTCTCAAGCAGGCCCGGGAAGGTAAAAGCCTGATCTATCTGCACGCCATCCACCTCGGTGAGGTTTATTACATTACTATCAGAGAACAAGGGCAGGATTTAGCAGATCTGGCCTACGCAAGAATAAGGGCATTTCCTCTGACCTATATTGAAATCATTGACGAAGAATTGTTACGCGCAGCCGCAAAATTGAAAGCGAAATATCCAATTTCTTATGCTGACGCTTTCGCCGCCGCCATGGCTGTCATCAACAATGCTTTTCTTCTAACCGGTGATCCGGAGTTTAAAAGGCTCGAAAAAAAAGAAAATATTGCCATCGAATGGCTTATCTGAAGGAATTCTATCAATTTAATGAAACAACGCACCAAGGGGGTAAAAAAATGCCTGATTTTGAATTGAATGTCGTCAAAACCATGGAATACAAACGGCCTGAGATCGAAAAGGGGTATGCCGATCAGACCCTGTCCGTCGATATTTCCAAGCAGGAAATGGCAATTAAACCGGTCGAACCCAAAATCAGAGACGTATTTGTCGGAGGTAAAGGGTATGATCTCTGGCTGCTCTGGAATGCGGTCGAGTCGACCACAAGTTGGAATGATCCGGCAAATGCCATTTGCATCGCCTCAGGCCCGTTGGGGGGTACCCCTATCTACCCGGGTTCCGGCAAAAGCATCGTTTCCAGCCTATCTCCGCTGACAGGGTCGGTGATAGACTCCAACGTCGGTGGATATTTTGGCCCCTATCTGAAGTTTTCCGGTTTTGACGCCCTTCAAATTCAGGGCAAAACATCTCAGGACACGGTTGTTTATATCGATGGTATCGAAGGAAGCGCTCAGATACTAGAGGCCAGCAGCTTGCCGGATACTGCCTATGAGCTGTCCGACCTTCTCACCGGACATTTTGCCGGGGGTAAACCGCGCAGCATTTCTGTGGTGTCAGCCGGCCCGGGTGCCCGCAACACCCTGATCGGATGTTTAAATTTTACATGGTATGACGCCAAGCGCAAACGCGCCCGCTATAAACAGGCCGGCCGCGGTGGCATCGGCACTGTTTTTGCCGATAAAGGCCTCAAAGCCCTGGTGGTGCGCTGGGACACGGTAACGGCCGACACCAATAAACCGGCGGATAAAATAAAGTTGAAAGATGTCGCCAAATTACACTCGCGGGAAATTGTCGAACTGGATCCCAAACAAAATGAAATGTCCCGCATCGGCACCACCCACCTGGTCACCATCATGAATGATCACGATTTGCTGCCGACCCACAATTTTCGTTACGGTTCGCATCCCCAGGCACCCAATTTGGGCCAGGAAGTCTACCGCCGTCTGTTCGATCCGGGCTTTGACGGCTGCTGGATGGGGTGCACGGTGGCCTGCTCCCACGGGATAAAGGACTTTGTGCCGTTGACCGGACCGTTTAAGGGCAAAAAAGTCTTTGTGGACGGTCCCGAATATGAAACCGTTGCCGGTTGCGGATCCAATCTGGGTATTTTCGACCCCAGTACCGTCGCGGAGTTAAATTTTTACTGCGATGCCTATGGTCTGGACACCATCTCGGTGGGCACGGCGATTGCCTTTGCCATGGAATGCTTTGAGATGGGGCTGATCACTGCAGACCACACCGGCGGTATGGATTTGAGTTTCGGTAATCGTTTAAACGCCCTGAAGCTTGTCCATCAAATGGCCGCCGGTGAGGGTTTCGGTAAAATCATCGGCCAGGGTGTTCGCAGAATGAAAGCAATATTTGCCGCGGATTTCGCAGCCGATGCCGCTGTCATGGCAGATATCGGCATGGAGGCCAAAGGGCTGGAATTCTCCGAGTACATGACGAAAGAATCCCTGGCCCAGCAAGGAGGTTACGGTCTGGCGCTCAAAGGCCCCCAGCACGATGAAGCCTGGTTAATTTTTCTGGATATGGTCCACAATTTTATGCCGACTTTCGAACAGAAGGCCGAGGCGCTGCACTGGTTTCCGATGTTTCGCACCTGGTTTTCGCTTTGCGGCCTTTGCAAGCTGCCCTGGAATGATATCATCCCCGAGGACAATAAGGATACAGAGGAACCGGCCAAGGTCATCAAACACCTGCAATGGTATGCAGACTATTTCAGTGCGGTCACCGGACGGACGGCCCAGCCCGACGACCTAGTGAAAATGAGTGAGGCCGTTTATAATTTCCAGCGTATTTTCAACCTGAAAATGGGATTCGGTCGGGCGCAACACGACGAACTTCCTTACCGGGCGATGGGACCGGTAACCGAGCTGGAATACGAGTCCAGGGCCGAGCGCTACGACACCCAGCTGAAGGATAAATATCAGATCGATATTTCCGGCAAGACCACCGCCGAAAAAACAGCGCTTTTACGGCAGTTGCGCTGCGAGCAATACGATAAGCTTAAAGACGCGGTTTATAAACGCAGGGGATGGACCGCCGACGGAATCCCCACGGTTGAAACCGTCAAACGCCTGGGGATTGATTTTGCGGAAGTACTTGAGACCCTTGCGGCCAACGGGGTTCGTTAGGAGATAAAGATAGAAGGTGGGAAGGTGAGAAAGGAGGAATGGATAGACGAGGGACGAGGGAAGATGGATGATCGGCCTTCTGCCGAAGGCCCATGTTCCCAACTTCTCAACTTCCCACCTTCCATTCTTTTCGGATCTTCTAATCTTCTTTTCTTCTATCATTATTTATGAGACGGGGACATAATGATTGAGGTCAACGGCCGCACGGTTGCCTGGCATGAGGGCATGACGATAAGCGACTTGCTCGATGGAATTAGAGACAAGCATCCCTATCCTGTCGTGCGCATTGGCGATAAATATGTGTCGCGGCCCAGTTTTGATAGCACCACTGTCCCTGATAACTCGGTGGTCTTTTTGATTCCCATGATCGCCGGAGGATAGAATTTGATCGGCCACAGACCCACACAGACACACACAGTCTAAAAGGTGTTAGCCGCTTCGCGGGTAAAAAATGATTTCAAATATGAGCAGGATGCTTTTCACAAAAGATATTGGACACGGATGAACACAGATTACACCGATATATGAAAGTCATTTAGCTTCGCTAAACATAGAATTTTTTTAATCCGTGCGAATCCGTTCAATCCGCCTGCCCCGTAGCTCCGGAAGATGGTATTGGGCCT
>CAMYLH010000472.1 GCA_947259065.1 uncultured Desulfobacterales bacterium | reverse complement strand
AAACCCTTGTAAAACACGGAATCAGGGTGACAGGTGAGATATCATATTTCGAGCCGGTAAAAAATTTTTGTGGCCGTATTCAGGACCTTCGACAACACAGCCCCAATCTTATCTTTATTAGCACAAAAGCTTGTCATCTTGCGCAAGTGATGGATGAATTGGCAACGGTCTTTAAACCCGGCACGAAGATTGTCAGCACGCACAATGGGCTGGGAACCGAAGATTTGATCGCCGAACGGTTTGGCCCTGATTCTGCATTTCGCATGAGCCTGAACTTAGGCGTGGCACGAATCGGACCCGGACAGGTCAAAGCGGCTTTTTTCAAACCACCGAATCATCTGGGTGCCGTCATTCCTGAAAATCATAAGATCGGGAGAGATATCGCCGGCCTGTTTACGGATGCAGGCCTGGAAACAGTGTATGTCGATGATATCAAATTGCATGTCTGGCAGAAGATGGTCATGAAATGCACCATGGCCGCCATCTGTGCCGTCACCGACAAAACCATAAAGGAAGCCCTTCATTTCCCCCCAACCAGAGAAATCGCCGATGCCTGTTTTAAGGAAATTGCAGCTGTTGCCGCCGCAAAAGGATACGATCTCGGGAAAAACTATATCAAGCAAGCCGTGGCATATCTGGAAGAAGCGGGTGTTCATAAAGATTCTATGTGCACCGACATTGAAAACCATAAACCGACAGAAATCGACTTTTTAGGTGGCAAGGTTGTGGCGTATGCACGCAAGGCAGGCATTTCCGTGCCCTTTTATACAACCATGACGAATCTTGTTAAAGCGCTGGAGAGTAACTATTTGGACAAATAGATACCAGCAATTACCACGAGAATTGATATGCAAACTACCTTATATTTAGCACTTGCTTTTGCGATGGGTTTAACAATGTCAATTTATTTGCCAATGAATAGCTCGGTTGCAAAATATTTAGGTTCAACCATTACCGCAAATGTCACCTTTTTCTTGGTTGCTCTATTAACTTCGGTACTGATTTTTCTTTTATCCGGCCAAGTCTATACCATTCATCATTTAAAGGACGTACCGGCATTCCTGTATTTTGCAGGCTTTATCAGTGCTTTTGTGATTTTAGGCACCACTTTTCTAATCCCACATATAGGCGCCCGCAAGTTTTTCATTTTGCTGATAACCGGTCAAATACTGATGGCGATTGTCATAAGTCATTTTGGACTATTAGAGTCTCCCAAAGATCCGGTCAACATGAAAAAAATGATTGGGGCAGTCCTTGTTTTAGTGGGTGCGATTTTTTCTACTTATTAGAAAAT
Organism: uncultured Desulfobacterales bacterium; assembly: GCA_947259065.1. Taxonomy (GTDB): domain Bacteria; phylum Desulfobacterota; class Desulfobacteria; order Desulfobacterales; family JAFDCJ01; genus JAFDCJ01. The sequence goes on along the minus strand of CAMYLH010000472.1, from coordinate 1,990 downwards.
ACGTCATAGTTCACCGCAGAGATCGCAAAGATCGCTGAGAAAGTCAGAATAAAATTAATTAGATGAATTTAATGATTGCTTGAAAAGAATCTTGACACCTTTTCTTTTTGTTGATAGCTGACCTGGTGCTTCTTCTCAAATAATGAATAAAGTTACTGGGGACGGATCTTTTTTATGGTTTCAAGCGGAGGGCTTATATGTTAGGCGGCCATGGCGGAAATATCTATGAGATGGCTCGGCGCCTTGGTTGTGCACAATCAGAAATTATTGATATGAGCAGCAATATAAACCCCTTGGGTCCTCCGCCGGGTTTGGTAAATTATCTTGAAAAAAACATCGATACCATAACTAATTTACCTGAAGTTGATAGTAAAGAGATTACAAAAATTTTCGCCGAACGTTTCGATTTAAACCCTGAATCTATCCTTGCAGGAAATGGAACGACCCAGTTCATTTTCTTGACCCCACGGGTCCTTGAAACAAAAGGGGCTCTTATACTGGGGCCAACATACGCAGACTATGCCGATGCTTGTCGTATGCACAATATTCGGCTCACCAGCGTCATGGCTGAAGAATCAGATAATTTTCGTCCGAATACTAGCCGGCTGATAAAAAGCATTGATAGCGAAGACACTGTTTTTATCTGCAATCCCAACAACCCCACCGGCTCGTTGATACCCAAGGATGAGCTTGAATGCCTTTGCAGATCCCACCCTGATACGAATTTTATCGTCGATGAATCCTACCTGCCCTTTGTCAACCTCGGTGAAAAAGAGAGCATGATAAATTCAGGGCTCGCAAATGTGATCGTCCTGATTTCGATTTCAAAGATATTTAAAATTCCCGGTCTAAGAATTGGATTTGTCATTTCACGCACCGAAACTATCAAAAAATTCAGGCGAAACCTGCTGCCATGGAGTGTGAACAGCCTGGCTCAGGCTGCGGGTCGCTATCTGGCCGCGCAGTGGCCGGAAGTCAGTATCTTTATAAAGAAAACAAAAATGTTTTTTGAATGCCAACGAAAAGAATTCTATGAAAAATTCGAATATATTCCAGAAATAAGACTTTTCCCAAGCACCACTCCTTTTGTGGTGATCAAGTTACCGGACTTTCTCTCAGCGGGTAGTGTTTGTTCCCAATTGGCCCGAGATAGGATACTTATTAGAGACTGCACAAATTTTCAGGGACTTTCCAATCAATTCATCCGGATTTCTTTAAAAACCCGCCAAGAAAACCAAATCCTTGCTGAAAAGCTCATATCATTACTTAAAAGCTCAAAAACCCGAGGTCAAAGGGCGGATAAAAGGCAATCTGTTGGCGGCTGATGGAATTTTATTCCTTATGCTAAACCCTACTCGCCGTTTATCGCTCTGGATCCATGATGATCTTTAAAAGAAGCCAATTCCCATATTTTTCTTGACATGCGAGAGGCATCAACTATATCTATTTAGGCGGCATATCTTAATTAAAAAATAAATTTGATTCAGCATAAACATAAACAAAAGGAGGAGGTATTATGAAAAAATTGGGGTTGCTTTTTATTTGTGGCTTGGTCTCTGTATTTCTTTTCGGCGGAGCCGCTACAGCTAAGGAAACCGTGGTAGTTTACACCTCATTGGAAAATGAAGAAGTTGTCGAATATCTGAAAGCTGCAAAGAAAGATTTGCCTGATCTTGATATCCAGGCCATCCGTCTGTCCACCGGTGAGCTTGGTGCCCGGATGCTGGCAGAAAAAGACAACCCCCAGGCCGACTTAATCTGGGGATGGGCCGTAACAAATATGTCGGAATTTATTCCCAAAGGTATGCTGGTCCCATATAAGCCAAAAGGCTGGGAAATGATTCCGGCCAACTTTAAAGATCCCGCCGGATACTGGACGGCTATCGATTTATATGCCGCTGCTCTGGTTCCGAACACGAAAGTTTTGGAGCAAAAGAATTTACCGATGCCTAAGGGCTGGAATGACCTTTTGAATCCGGTTTATAAGGAC
>CAMYLH010000471.1 GCA_947259065.1 uncultured Desulfobacterales bacterium | reverse complement strand
GCTCAATCAGCCCGCAGGCCTGTCCACGACTTCCAGCAGGGTCCATGACTTGGTCTTGGACACCGGCCGACACTGCTGAATGGTCACCGTATCACCCTGCCTGCATTCATTGTTTGCATCATGCACATGCAACTTGGAAGAACGGCGGATGTATTTTCCGTACAGAGGATGGCGAACTTTACGTTCAACCAGCACTACCGCGCTCTTGTCCATTTTATCGCTGACCACCTGGCCGGTCAGGGTACGGACCAGTTTGCTCTCTTCACTCATGCCGCTTCCCCTGCTTTCGCTTTCTCATTCAGTACGGTTTTTATGCGGGCAATATTGCGGCGCACTTTCCTGACCTGATCCGGCCGGCTCAACTGGCCTGTTCCTTTCTGCATGCGCAGGTTGAACTGCTCGCGCAGCAGGGTATCCAGCTCAAGATTAAGCTCGGCGGCCGTTTTCTGGCGAAGTTCATTGGCACTCATCACATCACCGTCCGTGTCACGAATGCGGTTTGCACCGGCAGCTTGGCTGCCGCCAGCTTGAAGGCTTCACGTGCCAGTTCTTCGGATACACCTTCTATCTCATAGATGACGCGACCGGGTTGAATCTTGGCCACCCAGTACTCGACGTTACCCTTACCTTTACCCTGACGCACTTCAATCGGCTTCTTGGTGACAGGCACATCCGGGAACACACGAATCCACAATTTACCGCCACGCTTGACGCTACGGGTGATTGCACGCCGCGCGGCTTCTATCTGTCGTGCCGTTATCTGTCCACGCGTCGTTGATTTCAACGCAAACTCACCGAAGCTGACTTTGTTGCCGCTGGTTGCCAGGCCACGGTTGCGGCCTTTCTGCTGTTTGCGGAATTTCGTTCTCTTGGGCTGTAACATGACTCGCGATTCCCTTATTTACCGGCGGCTGTTTTCTTGGCAGCCTCGGGCTCGACATTCTGTTCGTCGCGGTCCAGGATTTCACCTTTGAATACCCAGACCTTTACACCGATCACCCCGTAGGTAGTACTGGCTTCAGTAAAGCCGTAATCGATATCGGCGCGCAGGGTATGCAGGGGCACACGGCCTTCCCGGTACCATTCAGTGCGGGCTATCTCTGCGCCGTTCAGACGTCCGGCAACCATGATCTTGATACCCTGCGCACCGAGCCGCATGGCGTTGCCGACAGCACGCTTCATGGCACGACGGAACATAATGCGGCGTTCAAGCTGCTGAGCAACACTTTCCGCAACCAGCTGCGCCTCGATTTCCGGCTTGCGGACTTCTTCGATATTGATGTGCACCGGCATACCCATTTTGCGCGACACTTCGGCACGTAAACGTTCGATATCCTCGCCCTTCTTGCCGATCACGATACCAGGCCGTGCAGTATGGATTGTAATCGCTGCGTTGTTTGCAGGCCGTTCGATATTGATACGGCTGACAGACGCATGCTTCAATTTTCTCTTGATGAAGTCCCGGGTTTGCAGATCCAGATTGAGAAAATCTGCATACTGGTCCGAGCCCGCATACCAGGTCGACGACCAGTCTTTGACGATGCCGAGGCGGATACCTATTGGATGTACTTTTTGGCCCATGCCGTACTCTCTTTATCTCTACGCTTGGTTTACTGTTCAGCAACAGTAATCTGGATATGACTCGTGCGCTTCAGAATCTGGTTGGCGCGGCCTTTGGCTCGCGCATTCCAGCGCTTGAGGGTCGGACCCTCGTTTACACAAATCACAGATACTTTCAGCTCATCGACATCCGCACCTTCGTTATGTTCAGCATTGGCAATCGCTGACTCCAGCACCTTGCGAACTATCTGGGCCGACTTCTTCTGACTGAAAGTCAAAACTTCCAGCGCACGCTCAACCGGCAAACCCCGGACCTGATCGGCAACCAGGCGGCATTTCTGTGCAGAAATGTGCGCATGACTCAATTTGGCACTCGCTTGCATACGTCGATACCTTTACTTGGATTTCCTGTCAGCCGCATGCCCCTTGAAGGTGCGGGTCACAGCGAATTCACCCAGTTTGTGGCCGACCATGTTCTCGTTAACCAAAATCGGAACATGCTGGCGGCCATTGTGCACAGCGATGGTCAGACCAACCATGTCCGGTAACACCATGGAACGGCGTGACCAGGTTTTGATCGGCTTACGGCTATTGCTGCTCACGGCCTCATCAACCTTCTTCATCAGATGAAGATCAATAAAGGGTCCTTTTTTAACAGAACGCGGCACGGTCTCTAACCTCTATCGTTACTTCTGGTTGCGACGACGCACAATCATATTATCAGTGCGTTTGTTCTTACGGGTCTTGTAACCCTTGGTTGGAACACCCCAGGGTGATACAGGATGACGGCCACCGGAGGTGCGGCCTTCACCACCACCATGCGGATGGTCAACCGGGTTCATAGCGACACCACGAACCGTCGGACGCACACCGCGCCAACGTGTTGCGCCCGCCTTACCCAAAGAACGCAGATTATGTTCGGAGTTACCCACCTCTCCGATCGTAGCCCGGCAATCCAAGGGAACTTTACGCATTTCACCGGAGCGAAGTCGAAGTGTTGCATGCGCACCCTCTCGAGCGACCAGCTGCACACCACAGCCGGCACTGCGGGCGATCTGCCCACCTTTACCCGGCTTCAGTTCAATATTATGAATCACGGTACCCAGTGGGATGTTACGCAGCGGCAAAGCATTACCCGGTTTGATCGGTGCTTCGCTGCCGTTATGGATTTCAACACCGGTAGTTACACCACGAGGCGCCAGTATGTAACGGCGTTCGCCGTCTGCGTACAGAACCAGCGCAATATGTGCACTGCGATTCGGATCGTATTCAAGGTGCTCTACACGACCTGGCACACCGTCTTTATTGCGTTTGAAATCAATCACACGATAGCGCTGGCGATGGCCACCACCACGATGGCGGGTGGTAATTCGACCCTTGTTGTTGCGCCCGCCATTTTTGGTCTTTTTCTCGACCAACGGTGCATAGGGCTCACCCTTGTGTAACTCAGCCCCTACAACCGTGACGACAAAACGACGCCCGGGAGAAGTTGGTTTTGACTTAACAATAGCCATTACTCTGCGCCCACAAAATCGATATCGGAACCTTCGGCCAGCGTGACGTACGCCTTTTTCCAGTCTGAACGACGACCCATGGTTTGACCGAAACGTTTAACCTTACCTTTAACATTGCTTACCTGAACCCGGGTTACGCTCACGTCAAACATCTTCTCAACCGCCTTGCGAATTTCTGGCTTGCTGGCATCCGGCAGCACCTTGAACACCATCTGC
>CAMYLH010000470.1 GCA_947259065.1 uncultured Desulfobacterales bacterium | reverse complement strand
AAGTCAGAGGCAGAATTGGCAATCAGCGCAACAAATTCCTGAATCGGAAAAATCTCATCCGCCTCCTGTCTGAAAACCGCGGCAATTTAACCCTGGATGCAATATTCAAACTGCTCAATTGGGAATTAGAAGATGCCTATGGCCGAACGATTGATTGGGAAGAGATTGTCAATCCAAGCGGTGAAACGGCCGATCTCCTGCGAGAATATTTAGATGATGCCATCCATGGAGATGGTCCCCATGGCGAACTCATCTGGCAGACCATCCTGGTCCAGACCTTCGATATGGTCAGAGATGTATACCTGAATCTGACGATTGAAGATCGAAAGCGTTTCGACAAAAATTACACCTCTGTTTTTTTCACCCATGCTGCAACCCAGCCAGCCGTCAATGCTGAAAAATTACTGGCGCTCTTGAAGGCCGGAATTGTTGAGGTTTTCAAGCTGGGAGCAAACTATCGTCTGTCCAGGGATGAAGTTAAAGACTGCTATGAATTCATCTACCGGGACAACCAGGGAAATGTAAAAAGAGATGCCTACCGCTATGTCGTCAATGCACGCGGGCAGGAAAAATCGCTGGAGACAAACCCGTCAGCCCTGGCAAACAATATACTCAAGTCCGGAACCGTTCAAATTGAGGAAATTCGGCCGGTTGACCATACGGCCCATTCAAACCATGGGGCGGTTAGTGGTTTGGAAACTGAAGGCTGTGCCGATAAAACGGGAAGCATCCGGATAGATCCCGAAACCCACCGGATCATGCAAATGGGGCCCGAAAAAAAAGTAACAAAATCCAACGCCATCTATGCGGTTGGGGCCATCACCAGAGGTCAGATAATCGACGCCAGCATGGTGCGTGGGATTGTTCAGGCAACATCCAGGATTGCCGATGATCTGGTCAATTACCTGACCCGGAGGGTGCATTAGAAAGTAAATTGGTGACGCTTCGGGGGTTCTGATTGCCAACATTAGCTATGAATATTACTTAGCGCGTCTAGTCCCCAGACGCACGTGGACAGAGGTTCTTATCCGCCTATCACTCCAAATAACCCAAGGTTTCTCTATAATTTAATTGAGGTATTAACGACCATCGTTTAACTTGACAAGGTGTATGGAATGTGTATGATGTGTATAAAATACACCAATGGAGGCAGGTATGCGAACCAACATCGTAATTGATGACGAATTATTGAACCAGGCTTTTTCGGTCAGCAACGCCAAAACAAAGAAAGATCTTATTCATGAAGCCTTAAAGGAATTCGTTCGGTTAAAAAGTCGAAAGGAACTCACAGACTTGGCCGGCGTTGTCAGTTTTCGAGAAAATTATGACCACAAGAAACTGAGGAAGCTTCGGGGATGATTCTAATCGACACATCGGTTTGGATAGAAGTATTTAGGGATAAAACCGGAAATATTGCTAATGCCTTCCGGAAGGTCGTTGGCGCAGAAATTTACGTCCTCAGTCGATTTAATCAGCTTGAGCTTCTTCAGGGTGCAAGAGATCAGCAAGAATGGGAATTGCTTGAGGATTACCTTTCAACACAATATTACATAGAAGCATCGCCAAAGACTTGGCCGGAAGCCGCCAGGATCTATTTCGAATTAAGGCGCAAAGGATTCACGATCAACAGCCCGGTAGACTGTTGCATTGCTCAGATTGCGCTCGAGCATGATGCTTTTCTCTTACATCGCGATAAAGATTTCGAAAAAATCTGTCGAATTCGGCCATTGCAACAGGGACGCTTCAAATTACGATAGTTATCAATCACCAACCCCCTGCGACTAAAAGCTTGAACATCTAGTTTTAATGCATAGGATATAGATGTGGGTTGAAAAGTTGTGGGATAGAACCTGGATTAAAAGTAGCACGGGTTGGCGATGCGGAAAAAATTTACATATTGGAAACTCCTTTTCGGGGCAACAGCCCTTATACTGGCCATCTATGCCTTGACATCGACTTATATATGGGCACGACAGGCGCATTTCATTTTCAGACCTGAACGTATCATTTCCAAAACGCCTGCTGAATATCAGCTGCCCTTCGAGGACGTCTATGTCAAAGTGAATGACGGTAATGGCAAAAACGAACGTATCCATGCCTGGTGGATACCAGCTGCAGACCCCAGTGATAGATATCTGCTGTATTTACACGGAAGTGCCTTAAATATCGGAGCAAATATCACCCACGCCCGACGATTCCATCAAGAGGGCTTTTCCGTTTTCCTTATCTCATATCGCGGATACGGAATAAGTGATGGAACCTTTCCAACCGAAACGCAGGTCTACGCAGATGCTCAGGCTGCCTGGACTTACCTGGTCGAACAAAAAGGCATTGATCCAAAAGCAATTTTTATTTACGGGCATTCTCTTGGCGGTGCCGTCGCCATCCAGCTGGCGCTAAACAATCCTGCTGCCGGCGGTTTAATTGTTGAGGCTGCATTTACATCGATTGCGGACATGGCGCGCCGGGTACCCAAATACCGAATTTTTCCACTTGAACTCATCGTCCATGAGCGCTTTGACTCGATCGAAAAGGTTAGCCGTTTGCAGGCCCCGGTTCTTTACATCCACGGCACGGACGACAAACTCGTTCCACCTGAAATGAGCAGCGAATTATACAAACGCACTGCTTCTTCCAAGCAGTTGAAGTTAATCATTGGTGGGGGGCATAACAACTCAGCAGCTGTGGGAGGCGATGAATACTTGCAGGCTGTTCGAAATTTTATCGAATTTGCGCGTAAAGCTATCTGACACCTAATGTTCCTTGCGACAATGTTGTCAGAAAAAACCCGATAAGGGCCTGAGAGGAAATCTTGATAGGATTCTCAAAGATGGTTCAAGTCTTTAAGGTAGGCGGCGGCCTGATTTAAAACCTGCTTTTTTTCTCCGTTGTCCATTCGATCCCAGACACGATACATCATTGCCACCCGTGCATTTTGTTTAAGGCGCTTTCGGTGCCGGGCAAAAAAGTCCCAGTAAAGACTGTTAAAGGGACAGGCCATGTCCCCGTGGCGCTGATTCCATTTATAATCGCAGGTATTGCAGTAGTCACTCATCGAATGAATGTATTTGGCGGAAGAGATATACGGCTTGGTCGCGATCCGGCCGCCGTCGGCGAATTGACTCATGGCCCGGGTGTTCGGCAGTTCCACCCACATCATCAAACGCTGGATGTGATGGGCATAGGCGTGCTTCAGCGATTGGCCGATGGCGGCTCGCAGGCAATTCAGGCGCGTCTCGCCGGTCCAATAGAAATCGGGTAGGGTGGCCTGGTGGTCAAAATAATTCATCGCTGCCAGATCCGGCATCAGGGCCCAGTAAATCCCGCGCATGTATTCGCGCCAGCCCAGTATCTGACGCACAAAGCCTTCGATTTGCTGGATCTTTAGTTTGGATTTTTTTTGCTCCCAGGCCTCCAGCGCAGCCTGGATAACTTCTAAAGGACGCAGCATTTTGGTGTTCAAGGCAAACGACAGCCGGGAATGAAATAAATACCAGTTTTCCACGGTCATGGCATCCTGGTAGGTGCCGAATGCGGGTAGGAAATCGTTGACAAAGCTTTTGACCAGGGCGAGCGACTGAGCCCGGGTGGTCGGCCAGATCAAATTTGCAGGGTCAATTTCGCCAAAAGTCTGCACCTTCAATTTCTGAAGAGTTTGGCAAATAGAGGTGACGTCGTTTTCAAAAAACAGCGGTTTGGGAATCGGTACGCGCCGATCGTATGCTTGCCGGTTTTTCTGGTCATAGTTCCATTGTCCACCGGACGGCTTATCTTTTTCCATTAATATGTCATAGCGCTTGCGCATCGAGCGGTAAAAGGATTCCATCAAATAGCGCTTCTTGCCGGAAAAAAATTCTTTTAGCTCCAGCCGTTCGGTCATAAAATGCTCGCTATCGACCGCTGCAACAGGAACCTGCAGTTTCTCGTTTAGGTTCTTGAGCTGAACATCCAACCGGTATTCATCGGGCAGCAGGTATTCCGCCCGGGCAAATTTTTTGGCGGCCTGCAGTTTTTGGAGATTGGCGTCGATGGTTTGCAAATTTTGGCGATCATCCAGACGGATGTAGATAACCTTGTGCCCCAATTTGGAAAGTCTGGCGCTAAAAGCACGCATGGCTGCGAAAAATGCGGCCACTTTTTGAATATGGTGCTTGACGTAATCGGTTTCCTGCCGGATCTCCATCATGACATAGGTCACGTCTTTGTCCGGTGTTTTAAACCATGGATGTAGTTCGTCCAGCTGGTCACCGAGGATCAGCCGCAATGTTTTTTGCTGTGGCATTGTTTAATGTATCCGAATTTCTATAATTTTTTGGCCTCCGGCTCGTAGAGCTCATGCCTCGGAGAGCCTACGCCTCGAAGAGAATTACGGTGCTTGTTGCGGGTCTCTGCCTCTATAAACCGCATGGAATAATGGAATAGTTGGATGTTGGCCCGCCCTGCGCGACTTATTTAACCTTTTTAGCCAGATCTTCTACCTTTTTTATGTAGGCAGCAATATCACATTTTCTCTCCAGCCCGGAGGCCGCCATGTAGCGGGTCTTGCCGAAAATCGGTCTTTCGGCCCAGGCACGATCATGCACCCCGTAGATCCAGCCCACACCGGTGTATGAATT
>CAMYLH010000469.1 GCA_947259065.1 uncultured Desulfobacterales bacterium | reverse complement strand
AACCCACAAAGAAGCGATGCCTATTTTGAGCAGGGCGTATCCTATGGCCAACTGGAAAATTTCAACAAAGCCATTGCTTTAATTGACAAGGCCATTGAGATAAATCCTCATAAGGGCTTGTACTTCTATGGTCGCGCCAGGGTCTATTTGCTGGCCGACGAAAAAGAAAAGGCTATGGCGGATTTCAAAAAGGCTGCTGAACTGGATGATGAGGATGCCCAGATCTATTTGGATACGATCGCCAAAACTCAATAGGAGCAACCATCGTTAGTTTTTGAATGGTGGTTCGATCGCCCCCGCACTGCTGCTTGGGGCGATTTTTTTTGGACTTTTTACGTCAAAATCACTGCTCGTGAATTTTTGCCGTCAATTTTAATCGTAAGGGGATGATCAAGTTTAACATGATTCAGATAGGTGGTTTTTGCTGCCGCGGGTAAAGACTGCAGCCACTTCCAGTCTATAAAATCATTGCTGTTCTGCGAGACGGTCAAATAGCTGATGCCAAGAGACGTAATGTTGTGGAAGAAATGAGACCCTTGGGACGGATCGGCTTTAAAATTTTCAACAGTCGTTTCAATAATAGTGCCCACACCCGAGATATCATTCCAATTCACCGGTATGCCGAGCCAGCGGTCCGCAGATCCCCAGCGGCCCGGACCGATCAGCAGAAATTTGCGCTGCTGCTGCACCAATTGCCCGTTCATTCGGCCTATTTCGGTTGCAATGTCAACCGTACGGGCCGGTTCAAAGGTATCGGGATTGACAAATACGATATCTCGAATTTCTCTATTGCAGCCATTGCCCAAGGCCGTTGTCGAATAGCAAAAAGCGGCGGCAATATCTTCCTCTTTGATTTCTACATCCATCTGCTGTTGCCTGATCCCCATGGGCCTGATTTGGAGTAAATCAAAGGACGGCCGCCGGTCATCCGCCAGACCAAGATTGACTGCAAATTCGATCTCTACCGGACACCCCATCCCTTTACGTCCCATCTCCAAAATGTCCGTCAGAATATCAGCCAGGGGAAATGAGCGGTACTTTAAAATGTTGGCAAACGTCAGCACAGGATATCCATCCGTCTGGACACCGTCTCTGATCCTGTGATCCTGGACCGAATAGGAACTCGCCAGGTGTTTTACCGATGGATGATCTTTCACATCTTGCACATCAAGTTTAGCAAGGGTTGCATTTTCATCGATATCTAAGTTTTGAGGAAAATCCTTCATTTTCAGTACGTAAAAGAATCGCTGGGAATTTTTTAATATGTCGTCTACGGTTGAAAATTGAGGCAGAAGCTGGGGATACGTTGGTGAAAAGCGCAATGATGTCTCTCCCTCAACCACTGTTTTACCCAAGCCCAATGCGATACGGGCGATCCCTTCTTCAGGTTTCATATGCGAGATCGGATAAAAATTATAGGACTGCGCCACACCCGAAACGGCCGGATAAAAGAAGTCGTCATGAATAGAGCCGGTCAACTTCTGAATGACAACCGCCATTTTTTCATCTTCTAGGCGATGAAATGTACTTCTGACATAGGATCTGGGAGTTTGAAAATAAGTGGAAGCATAAACCAGTTTGATGGCCGAAATCAGGCGTTCAAGTCTTACGGCCGGATTGGGATGCGAATTCGGCAGCATGTAGGTTTTATAAATCCCGGCAAAAGGCTGAAATTGTGCATCCTCAAGCAAACTGGACGAGCGGACGGCCAGCGGATAGGCGGCATTTTTCACAAACAATTCAAGATCGGTTTGCAGCCTCGCGGGAAATTGAGCTGCCAAAAACAGCCTTGTGATTTCCTTGTCGCTGAGGTCGGCGGTTGCAAGTTCTCGGAGGTTGTTGTCAATAATGAAAGAATCAAATCCTTCCGTGGAAAGTACCAGGGATTTAGGGATCTGAATATCGATGTTTTCGATCTTTTTTTGCAACGCTGGATATTTTTTGAGTTGGGTGGAAATAAAAGCCAACCCTCTGGCTTTACCTCCTAAGGATCCCTTTCCGACTTTTATAAAATCGGCATCCGGGTCAAAAGACCCGGTAACCAGTTCAGTAATAATTCCCTTTTGACGTCCTTTACGCCGTTCATGAATACAATTCACCAGATATTCTTTGAGCTTGCCTGGCTCGGGAAAATCGCTGACTTTGACCGGTTTGAGCCGGGAAGCCAGCATCACCTCGGAGCGAGCCATCAGCCAGCTTGAAAAATGATTTCGTCGGCCGTGGTAATTAACAGATTCATCGGGAATCGAAGACAAGAGTGTCTCCATCTGTCGCAAATTGGATGCTCTGGCAATTTCCCTGCCATCTGGTAGGCGAAATACAAATTCGCCAAAACCCAGATGCTGGATAAAGAACCTGCGAATTCCCGAATGCAGGGTGGCTGAATTTTTATTCAAAAACACAGCGGGGATATTTTCGGTTGCCTGCCGGTTTGATTCTTCAGAACTGAAGTTGAGCAGCGGTAGGTCGGGTTCTTCCTGCCGGATCATAGACAGCAGGTTAAAACCGGCCTTGTCGTCCATTTGTCCGCTTTTGGGGAAGCGAACATCCGAAAAAACACTGAGTAAATACGGACGGTATTGTCGGTAGAGTTCGAGTGCCTCTTCGAAATTTTCGGCCACTAAAATTTTGGGGCGGGCCCTCATTCTAAGAATCCGGTGTTCGTCATTAACCGATTCTTCCATCACTGCCTGGGTTTGGGTCACAATTTCCTTGTACAGCAACGGCAACAGTGACGAATAGTAGATGGGGGAGTCTTCCACCAGGATAATGACCCGTACCCTGGCGCGTTGGGTGTCGTAGGCGACATTCAAGCGGTCTTCAAGATTTTTTATCAAAGCCAGCAGAAGATCCGTATTGCCGAACCAGACGAATACACGGTCAATGGATTTGCGACTGGCATATTTGTGCTCCAGCAGGTGCTTGCTGGTATTCTGAATCAACAGATAAACCGGCAGGTCGGGATTTAGAGCTTTTATTTTCCTGCCCAAAACATAGGCATCCATTTCATCGACCTGGGGCATGGTGATGACCAGGTCAAATTTTTTTGTAGCCAGGGCATCCAGTGCCTCCTGAGCCGTGGATACCCAGGTCAACATCGGGGGACGTGAAAGGTTCAGCCCGCGATACTCATGGATGATTCTCTCCGCCAGCCGACCTTCTTCCTCCATGATAAAGGCTTCATATGGGCTTGAAACCAGGAGGATGTCCGTGACCTTTTTTGCCATAAGTTCGTGGAACACCTTGAAAGAGAGATCAAAATCGTCTGAATTGGGCATGGTATCGGTGAACATAAA
>CAMYLH010000468.1 GCA_947259065.1 uncultured Desulfobacterales bacterium | reverse complement strand
GCTCTTGTCTGGAATACTCTGGATCCAATTGCTCTCCATCCCCTCGGGCGCCTTCGGTGCGAAGTAGATATCGACCGATCCGTCCGCGTTTTTCTGCAGGCCCTCGGCGCGGCTGTTGATGCCGGCGAACTGCTGATCGGTCTGGAGCATGCAGCGCGTCTGGGTGTCGTAGATGGTCACCGACCAGTTGTCCTTGACCGGTACATCGGGCGGCAGGTGCAGCTTGTAGGTCTTGGCGCCGTCCAGGGTCTGATGCTTGGAGTCCAGACCCGCGATGGCATAGTCCGAACCGGCCCCGGGCTTGGTCAGCGCCATGGCGGGGGTCACGGCGATGGCGTTGAAGTGCATCCACAGGCGTGAATCCATGCGGCGGATGCCGTCGGTGATGAAGTCGGTCTGTTTGTCGGCGAAGGCCATGACCCATTCGCTGTCCGGTCCGTAGATGCGCTGACCTGGATCGCGGGGGAAGACGGTGTTGGCGCGGGCATAGCCGCTGGCGATGGCAGCCGCATCGATGAGGATCTTCTTCATACGCTCGTCCGGCGCGAAGGGCTTGCCCTTGACGATGCCGATGGCCGCCATCAGACCTCGGTTCTCCGGATCGATGAATTCGATCGGCTCCTCCTGGACCAGGGTGTCGAGCCGCTCGTAGAAGCTGAAATCGCCGGGCGGCACCGTGTTGTAGCCATCCTTGCCGGACATGTTGATGAACTCCATCTTCGGCGGATTGTCCTTCTGCGCCAGCGGGTAGACCTTCAGCTTGGCCTTGATACTGTCGGCCGCCTCCTTGACGCTACCGCGGACATAGCCGCGCATCATGTTCCAGACACCGAAGGTGTCTGACTTGACGACGAAGTAGCCATCCGGCACCTCACCCTCGTACCCTGGCGGCAGCACCAGATATTTGCCCCCCTTGCCCTTGTCGGGGCCGGCCGCGCCCATGTCGCCCAGGTAGCGCATGTACATGTTGTCGAGGATACCCAACACATCCGCGGGCAGCTCGATGACGGTTGGGCCGTCCTTTTTCAGGTCGAGAAAGCCCCAGGTATAGAGCGAGGTGTTGTTGCCAGTCAGCACCAACGATTTGGAATCCATCAGCTCCTCCCAGATGAGGACCTGATTGCTCTCCTTGGCGCCGATATCCCTCTGCCCTTGGCGCAGTTGGTAACTGGAGACTGCGGGGATCATGTTGATGAAGACCTGCACCGCACGGGATCGGTCGACGTAGTCGTTGAGCGTATCGGCGGTCTCCTTGGTCGGTACGCCGTCGAAGAACTCCAGCGTGCCAATCGAGGTGTCGACCGCCGCCGGAGTTGTAATGGACGCCGGAATCTCGGTCGTCATCTTCATCGTCGGGGCGGCGGCTGAAACCAGTGTGACCGGGTTGGCTGAGATCAATCCGGCCAGCACTAGATAGGGGAGAGAGGTTGTTCTCATTAGGGTCTCCATCAAAGACAAGGGGTTGTCGCCCGGCCCTCTGTTGGCGGCGGTTCAACTGTTGTTTTCAGGATCAACCACCGAACAGTGGCCGTTTACTAAAAGCGGGCTTGGGAATAATGGGTGAAAAAATAAGTCGAATGCCTGTATCGGCTCCGAAATTGTCCGGACTTTTCACATAATGGTAGAACTCCAGACCCACTTTTACCGGCAATTTGCCGATTTTGGTCGTCGTATTAAACCCAAGTCCAACAGGTATGGTCCACCTCTGGTCGCTGTCTGCCGTCCAGTCGGCGGTGATATTCGGGCCGAATCCGATATTGGTAGCATCAGTAAGGCGGTGATATAAAAGGTATTGGATATTCGTTAAGTTGACCGAATCCCTATTGCTGTCCCCCGCAACATCCCACCAATGCTGCGCCACGACACCGGCAATCCACCCACCCGGCGGGCCGACGTGCACAGCCAAGGCCATGGGGCCAACACTCCACTTGCCAGTGCCAAAGGCATCGTCGGTGGCGGTGGGTACCATGACGGTAGCGCCAAAGCCAAAAATGTTTGGTGGTGTTGCCATTTCGTTGGTGGCGAAGGCGTTCCACAGTACGGTGTCACCCAGCGCCCACTTTCGATCGAAATCCACGCTGACAGGCGATTCCCCGCCAGGATAAAAAGTCGGCGTTCCTTTCGACACACTGGGAATATCCCAATTGTTAACTGTAAACACAGGTCGAAAGATATACTTCCAATTTTCTGTTAACTGGAAAGGCATCACCGGTTGAATTGTCGTAGTGTTGAAGACCTTGTCGTCTTCGCCAAGAAAATCCAAGGCATCACCGTCGTACCACGTGGTGTCGTTCTGCGTGAACAGCAGCCATAGTTCTCCGAGGGGATTGTTGATCATCTCGTTGATCTGAGCCTCGGTGTACTGACCCTCCGGGGCCGCCTGCGAATCTGACTTCGCGCTTTCAGCGCTCCCGAGCTCCGGCAAAGCGGCTGGCTGTTGGACCATGCCGCCTGAGCCCGTCGCTACTAGCGGCGGCGTGTCCGCCAACCCGGGGACGGCGAGGCCAGCCAAGGACAGATAAGCGACCGCTAGACTGGTCGATCGAAGAAATAGCATAACAAGTTCCTCATTTTTGATTTCCGGGCGAGGCTGTATACCGTCACTTTGGAAACAGCAGCTAAAAGGTAAAGACGAGACTCCAGTCCGGACCGAACTCGGTATCCGCCGCGTTCCAAGTCGCGCCGGTCTCGATCGAGTCGGAGGTGAGGCCGTTCGCCGCTTCGATCGCCTCGACCGTGGTGCCGAAACGCTCGGCAATATTCGAGAGATCGTCACCCGACGCGATGCGGTATGTACCGGTGCCCTGATCGTAATCGCCCATCGCATGCTTGCGCGGGGGATTGGGGAGCGATCCGGCGGTGGAGTCCACCAACTCGATCTCGCCCGGACGCCAGGTCTGCTTGATCCACGCCTCTTCCGGGCCGTACATCCGTAGGGCCAGCCACCAGCTCTTGCCGGGGATGGTCTGCAGCCAGTTGCCTGCCTTGCCCTCTGGAGCGCTCGGCGCGAAGTAGATGTCGTAGGACCCATCGGCATTGGTCACGATGCCCTCGGTCTGGCTGCCCAGGGTCGGGAACTGCTGGTCGGTCTGCAGTTGCGAGCGGGTCTGGGTGTCATACATGGTCAGAGCCCAGAAGTCCTTGGCCGGAACATTCGCCGGCAGGTGGAGCCTGTAGGTCTTGGAACCGTCCAAGGGCTGCTTGTTGGCGTCCAGTGCGATCAGGGCATAGTCTGAACCCTTGCCGGCTACCGTCACCGCCATGGCAGGCGAGACCACGATGTAGCCGAAATGGAACAA
>CAMYLH010000467.1 GCA_947259065.1 uncultured Desulfobacterales bacterium | reverse complement strand
ACGGCCCGCAACCCCGACGATGAGCTCTATCGGCAGCTAATATCAGATCAGGATGCACTGGCCGACAGTGGTATCAGTCGGGTTGAACGTGTCGGCGACTGCCGGGCACCAGGCACCATTGCCGCAGCCGTTTATGCCGGCCATCGAGCGGCGCGCGAAATGGACGCAACCGATCCGGGTGACGTTTCTTTCCGCCGTGAGAGGGTGACCGTTTAAAGGAATAGATTCTATTTTATTTTAATTAGACAGGATTTACAGGATTAACTGGATGCGAACACATTTGCAGGTATTATCAGAGGACGAAAAAAGCCAGGTGCACGAACGGTCGCTCAAGATTTTGGCCCGAACCGGCGTGCGCGTGGACACTGCCGGAGGACGACAGATACTCAAAGCGGCGGGAGCTGAGGTGGATGAGACCAGCCATATTGTGCGCTTCCATAAAAATCAGGTTGAGGAGGCCCTTGGACTGGCACCGAAGAAATTTACCCTGGGCGCCCGGCGACCGGGTTGGGATTTACCCTTAAATACAGGGGATTGTAAACTGCTCATGGACGGTGAAGGGACCACGGTCCTTGACCGCAAAACCGGAAAGCACCGAGATTCTACCTTCCATGACTGGTTGGAGGCCACCCGGCTGGCCGATGCGCTGGATGACATCGGGATTTACTGGCGCATTATTAAGGCCACGGATAGAGGCGATACGATTGGGGATTACGTCGATTATCTGGTCACACTTTTTCGAAATTTTTCCAAACACATCCAAGACCCTATCTATGCGAAGGAACAAGCACCCTGGTTCCTGGAGGTATTACAGACGGTTTTCGGCCCCAAGGAGACCATCCGTCAAAACCATCCGGTATCCTACGTACTGTGTCCACAGTCGCCGCTGGTCATCGATGAAATTTACACGGATGCTTATCTGGAGCTTGTCGGTTGGAACATTCCGGTAGCCGTGATGCCGATGCCTTTGATGGGCGCTACAGCACCGGCAAGTTTGATTTCCACGGTTATTTTAGCCAACAGTGAAGTCCTGGCAACCTTGTGTTTGGTCCAGGCCGCTGAACCGGGTGCCCCATTTATCTATGCGCCTGTGTCCGCGCTTATGGACCCGCGTACCGGTATGTTAAAAAGCGATGCGATCGAAAGCGGCGTGTTGGGTGCCGCGACTATTGAAATGGGCCGTTACTATGGCCTGCCGGTGGAAACGACGGGCTCCGGTACCGGTCAATTTGTCCCCAATATTCAAAGCGGTTATGAACGCGCCCTGAGCGCTTTGCTCTCGGTACTCTCGTGGCCGGATATATTGGTCGGCGCCGGGTTGCTGGGCAGTGCGATGATCCTCAGCCTCGAGCAGATGCTGATAGATACCGAGACTTTCAGGATGTGCAAACAGGCCCATCGGGGTATTGCCTCCGGAGATGACAAATGGTTGGATGATGTCCTTGATCAGGTTGGGCCGGGAGGTCATTTTCTGGATCATCCCACGACGGCAAGCGCGGTGAGAAGTAGTGAATGGTATATCAACCGCCTGGGAGTAAACGCTTCATTGGAAGAGTGGGAGGCCGCCGGCAGACCGGATGTCATGGAAGAGGCCCGCGAGACGGTAGACCAGATCCTTTCGACGCATCGGCCGCTGCCGCTCGATGCTGAAATCGACCGTGAACTAGATCGGATCAGGAAAAGAGCCGCAGAAAGCCTCTTGTAGCTTAGTCCGGATTTTCCCCAATACACTGAGCTTTTTATATTTTATAGCATATATGAAATTGTGTATTTAGGAATCCGGCAGAATCACATCACAATAGAGGAGGTAGAGATATGAAAACATTTGCCGAGCAGGCCTACGATCTTTTACGCAAAGTACCTGAAGGCCGCGTGACAACCTATAAAGAAATCGCTCATGGCCTGGGAACTAAAGCTTACAGGGGAATTGGGCAGGCCATGAAAAGAAATCCCTATGCGCCCGAGGTTCCTTGACACCGGGTTGTTGCCTCATCCGGTCGGATGGGAGGGTTTGAAGGCAAGACGTCGGGAATCTCTATCCAGAGAAAAATCAAAATGCTCAAGGCTGAAGGGATCGAAATTAAGGGCGGTACAATTAAGAATTTTGATAAGATTCTTTTTCGGTTTCCATAGCGGGGAACTTCGGCCCGGTCATTTCCGGGCGATCAAGCCTTCACGATAAATTTTGGCCTGACCGAGAATATTAATCAAAGGAGTTGTGTAAATGAAAGAATGGATTTTACCGACCGTGGGGACGTTTATCTGTTGGGGGTTGTGGAGTTTTATCCCTAAAATTACAACCAAATACATAGATCCGAAGAGTGCTGTTGTATACGAAGTTATTGGTGGCATTGTACTATCAATTTTTGTTCTGGGCTTTATGAATTTTCGATTGGAGACGCACCCGAAGGGAATTGCCTTAGCCGGATTAGCCGGATTGGTCGGTTTCGTGGGCGCCTTGTGTTTTCTATTTACCGTTTGCCCTGAACAAAACCAGTATCCAAAAATTCATGTGTTCGTTGGACACCGTAGAGATATTGTCGAGCTCGCGCCAGAGCTGGATCACAGCAAATCATCGACTGTTTTTACAGGAAAAGTATTGAGGGAATTGCTGATTTGTATGGGCAGCTAATATTTCTCGAGTTCATTTTGATTGACATTGGCAGGGATTAGGGATTAAATTATAGGTTTGAAGAGAGGTTCAATATATTGGCACCAACATAAAGCACAGCTAAATTTACTGTTTTTAACAGTTGCGGGAGGTCATTATGAAGTTCTTGGTATGCTATGATGAGACAAAAGAGGCCAAAAAAGCGCTGAAGGTTGCTCAGGAGCACGCTAAAATCTGGCAGGCGAAATTGGAGGTGGTCAACACGATTACCCGGATAGAACCGCTAAAACATTCCGCAGTCCAAAAGATGGAAGAAGAAATGGAAGGTAATATTAAGGAAATTTTAGCAAAAGATGATCTACCCTACCAGGTGCACTTGTTGCTGACGGACCTGACGTCCGGGGAGGAACTGGTAAAATTTGCCGAAGATCAGAAAATAGATCAAATATTTCTCGGAATCGTTAAAAAATCAAAAGTTGGAAAGCTTTTATTCGGCTCCACCGCTCAATACATTATTTTACATTCTCCGTGCCCCGTGGTCACGGTTCAATAGTATAGCGATAAAAGAACTGACGATACACCCCGGCTTCATGGCTGTGAACTTTGACCATCAAAAGGAATCGTCAGTTCATATAAACCATCCTTTACCCGGGTGTTTATCGGCAAAGGGCCTTTTTCAAAAATTTTCA
>CAMYLH010000466.1 GCA_947259065.1 uncultured Desulfobacterales bacterium | reverse complement strand
AGCGGCGGTAAAGCTGACCTTCAGAATCTCTATAAGTTTAAGCTCAAATTGCATATAATTTCAAACGTATTGTATCTCATTACCAAGGTCATCAACCACGAAAAAGAAAATGATCTAAAATTTAAAATGAACTAAAATGAGCTAAAGCTGTGGTATTCTGCCCGTCGAGAGCCTCTGGGTCGAACGATCAATTATATAAAAACAGATAGAGCGTAACGTTTCCTTAATTTTAGTCATTTTAGGCATAGTATTTTATTCTATATCAGCATGTTATAACAATGGGCTGAAGAAAATAAAATATGACAAATCAGAATAAATTAGACATTAATTAGACATAAGATGGGCTTTTAAATAGTTTCGTGCTATTGACACAATTATCAATTAATATATTTATTTCAATAAGCTATGTTTAAAACGTTGATTTGAGGAGGCAATAAAATAATGGTCAAATATTAAACAAATAATTGACAGATATGTGAAAATTCTTATCTTAAATATAAATGTGTATTACGTGAATTGAAAAGCAACTGAATCAATCTTGATAGTAACACGATTAGGATCCCACAATATTTGATTGGCGACCGTAGAACGTTTTAACCGTGAAAAAGATAATCAGTAATCACAATAATTAAAAAAGAATCGTACGAAAATAAAGGATTTTTCAAATGAAATGGACATTGAAATTAGGCCGTATAGGCGGCATTGATGTGCGCATGCACTTTACCTTCGTTCTCTTAATTAGTTGGGTGGCGCTGGTTCATTGGCGGCAGGGCCAAAGTTTGGTAGCCGTTTTTCTAGGGGTGCTGTTTATCCTTGCCGTTTTCATGTGCGTCATTTTGCACGAATTCGGCCACGCTTTGACAGCCAAAAGGTTTGGAATCAAGACACGCGACATTATCCTGCTACCCATCGGCGGTGTAGCACGGTTGGAAAGAATGCCAACTCATCCTCTGCAGGAGCTATGGGTAGCTTTAGCCGGGCCGGCGGTGAACGTCGTTATTGCTATCTCTATTTTAACATGGTTAAAGCTGACCGCCTCAATGGAACCAATTCAGACATTGACAATTTCTTCCGGAACTTTTCTGGAACGTCTAATGGTGGTGAATCTGTTTCTTGTGGCATTCAATATGATACCGGCGTTTCCAATGGACGGTGGACGTGTGTTGCGCGCGGTGATGGCCACTCGGGTAGAGTACGGACGGGCGACTCAAATTGCAGCATCCATTGGGCAGGCCATAGCCGTATTCTTCGGCATTACTGGGCTGTTCTACAATCCTATGCTCTTGCTTATTGCAGTTTTTGTGTGGATTGGTGCGGCCCAAGAAGCCAGTATGGTACGGATGCAGTCTACCATTGGGGGCATCCCTGTCCGACGGGCCATGTTGACCGATTTCAAAACGTTAAACGAAAACGATAGTCTGGATCGGGCTGTCGAACTTACACTGGCCGGCTCTCAGAAAGATTTTCCGGTGGTAGTAGACGGCCGGATTGAAGGCATCCTGACCCAGGCCGACTTGCTGAAGGCACTATCGGATCGTGATAGTTATCCTACGATCAAATCTGCGATGCAGCAAAAGTTTCCGACAGTCGACTCCCTGGACATGCTGGAAACTGCATTTGCCAAACTCAAAGAATGCAATTGCTACACGCTCCCGGTAACATTAAACCGCAAATTGGTGGGACTATTGACCATGGATAACTTGGGAGAGTTTATGCGTATACGCGCAGCATCGACTGCATAGATCACGCAAACAGTAATCAGGATTCTTCTGATAAGATCAAGCAAAAAAACACTTGTGAATTGCAAAAAAAAAGTTATATTTACGTTCAAACAGTATGCATCTGGTAGTCATTGAATCCTTGATTGCAATTCATTTGCCAGTTGATTGCCGACCGGTGTTGCCGGTCAGATCGATTACCATGAAAGGAATCCTGAATAATGCGCAGCCAAAATCGACTTGTCTTTATCATTATAATTTGTCTTGTTGTCGCTGCCGCTTTTACCTATTTCAATCGCTTTGCCGATCGCGGGCGTCGCATCGACAGCCAGCCGCGTGAAATTTTACCGCGGGGTGATCTGGCAGAGTTTGAAAGGTCCACCATCAATATTTTCAATAGTGCCGCCCCTTCGGTGGTTTACATATTTACCGAAAATGCCCAATCGGGATTTTTCGGCCGCCGTGAGGTACAGCAAGGGGCTGGTTCCGGATTTCTGTGGGATCGCCACGGTCATGTCGTCACGAATTTTCATGTCATCCAAGGTTCACAAAGCATCCAAGTGCGCCTCGATTCCGGTGAAGCCATCCGCGCCACCTATGTCGGCGGTTCGCCGGATCATGACTTGGCGATTATTCGCCTGCGGAGCATGCCGCAAAGCATACGGCCTATTCCGGTGGGCACATCCGCAGACCTTGCTGTGGGTCAGGCGGTTTTTGCCATCGGCAATCCTTTCGGGCTGGCCCGCACACTGACCACCGGCGTCATTAGCGCCTTGGACCGCAGGCTGCCGACTGCCGCTGGCCGCGAAGTAATGGGGGTAATTCAAACCGATGCCGCCATAAACCCGGGCAATTCAGGGGGGCCCTTGATCGATTCGGCCGGCCGCTTAATCGGTGTCAACACCGCTATCATTTCAGGATCCGGCAGTTCGGCCGGCATCGGCTTTGCAGTACCGGTTGATGTCGTCAACCGGGTGGTGCCAAAATTAATTACCAATGGCAAGGTGCCCCGGCCGGGCATCGGAATCATTGTTTTGGATGAAGAGGTAGCGGCCGGGCTAGGCGTACTGGGGGTGGTTATCGACCGTGTTGTGCCGGGATCCGAGGCGGACCGCGTTGGACTGCAAGGCATAGATTACCGCAATCGCCTTATCGGCGATATCATTGTGGCGGCCGGTGATCAGGAATTAAAAAATATCGATGAATTTATTCGTATTCTGGAAAAGCATGCCATCGGAGAAATGATCATGCTGGATGTCCGGCGGGGCGATCAGAATCGCAAGGTGGAAGTCAAAGTTATGGACATCTCGTGAATGCTGTGGCTTGGCACTAAAAAAAGCAGGTCCGAATCTATGCCGGAAGAATGTTTTATGTGATTTGGGCAGGACCCGCCTGATTTTGGATATGCACGTCTCTCTGGGGAAACGGAATCTCAATGCCGGCTTTGGCAAGCTCTTCGAATATCACAAAATAAAGATTGCTTCGAACACTGCGCCGCGGCGTCTTGCGGACGTCAATCCAGACGAGCAATTCGAAATTGATGGAGTTGTCGCCATATTCCACAAAGCGTACTGCCGGCCGATGGATT
>CAMYLH010000465.1 GCA_947259065.1 uncultured Desulfobacterales bacterium | reverse complement strand
GTCTTCACCAACTCCTCATAGCGCTCTTTGGTCAAGGGCTTTCCGGTGGCCGTTTCCGTTAGATCTTTATAATCTCGCCCCATGTTGGGGCCATAGTTGTCCGGATGCAGGTAGTCCGCCGCCACGATGGTCCCGCCAAAGTCGTAGGGATAGACCTCGGCCAGCGCGGCGATGCCTTTGGCCTGCGCCGCATCAAAAAGTTCAAGTGCCTGGGGGGTATCGGCAAGGGCCTGGGCTGTCATATGCTGGAAAACAATGCCCCCGCCATAGGACAATTGGGGTGCCATCTGCTCCATAAAGCCGAGGATGCCGCTCGTCGGCGGCCGCTGACCGGAAAAGCGGCAGTGGATATAAACCGATTGCCCGTATTTCCCCACCAGCCGTTGACAAATGATGGCCTCCTCCTGTGTCACGCCGGCCACCATATAGCCCGGGGTGTGACCGATACCGATCGCGCCTTGCCGGAGCCCTTCTTCAAGACACGCCTCTATCCGTTTCAACTCATCAGTATTTGCCACCTGCGTAGACCACTTCATTGAGGTGTGTGCCTGCTCGGGCGCCGCCATCAAGTCGTATACGGCATCGCCGGCAAACTGGGTTGTGTACTCAGGATTGAACACGTGCTCGCGAATGGGGAGGGTGCCTGCACTGGCACCGTAGTTCGTTCGGCATTTCCCTTCCAGCCGCGCATACCAGTCTTTAACCGGATAGACACCGGCCTCGAGCTCCATCGGAGAAGTCACCCCGTCGCGAAGCGCCAGCTTCTCGCCAAAGGGAACGCCGGCATTGTGGTTGTGCATATCGATAAAGCCCGGCGCCACCATGTGGCCGGAAGCGTCGATGGTTTCCTTGCCGGATAGCGCCTGCTCGCTGATGGAAGCGATCTTGCCATTGGTGATCCCCACGTTACGTTGGGCATCCAGGCCGGTTTCCGGGTCCATCACCCGTCCACCGGTGATGACGAGGTCGTATAGTTCGTTTGATGCGCCCATGGTTTTCCTCCTTTACTGCGTTAAATATTAATTTTTCGATTTTCCGGCAGGGTCGCCGATACGGATGAACTCGCCGGGCGGTCCCATGCGAATATTGAAAAGGATAGCCGCCGCCCGGAGTGCAAAGGCCGCCAGGAAAGCCAACAGCTCGGCAACGCCTTCGGGCAGCGTGAATTGAGCCAGGACGGCATACCCCAGTGAGCCGACCAGGGCAGCCGTGGCATACACCTCGCCACAAAGGATCATCGGTCGGGTCTGGGTCATTGTGTCCCGAATCACGCCGCCGCCGGTTGCCGTCACCATGCCCAGAAATACGGCCACAACGAAGGAGACCCCGAACGCCAGCGCCACATGGCAGCCCACGACCCCGAAACAGGCCAGTCCGACGGCATCGGACCAGATCATCCATTTCTGCGTGGAGATGTCCGTTTTGATGAAAAAAAAGGTCAGCAGCGCTGCTCCCACGCACAACAGCAGTTCGAATGGATCCTGGGTCCACCAGACCGTGCGGCCCATCAACAGGTCGCGGGTGGTGCCGCCCCCGATGCCGGTAATGGTGCCAATCAGTACGAAACCCAGAACATCCATGCGGTGCCGCGCCGCATTCAAGGCCCCGCTGACGGCAAACACCACATCGCCGACATACATGATCGCCAGGATACTGGCGCTCAGCGGTTCGTTTGCAGTTAACATAAGGTCTTTCTCCTAAAAGTAGAACTTGACCCCCCCATACGGCCCGCTGAAGCTCAGGTCGTCAAGTACGAGGTTGTCGTTCAAATCCCATTCCAGATAACGATTTTATTCTTTCTCCATTTTTTTGAACTCCTGATTTTTTAACCGGGAAAGCGAATCGGCTCAAGGCTCGTCTGCCCCAACAGGCTGTCCACAGACCTGGGTCCGGGAAGACTGCAGTTGTACACGCCCACCGCGCAACGCCGCACTGTGCGCCGTGCCACCCCGGCAACGCTCACCGGTGTGAGCGGTCGCCCGACTCTGGCTTCGACAGTCGGCACCAAACTCTGAGTTCCGGGGACCGAAAGCCGCTCTCCAATCTCAGGTCCGAACGTCATGATGATCCCGGCAATCACAACGATACCTAATATCTTTAACGTTTTAATTTTACGTCTCCTTTCACGAAATGGTCTGGTAAATCATCCGCACCCTTTAAATCTTTCAGTTCGACCTTCTCGGCCCTGGTTGAATTCTTGAAACCAAAATCGGTTGCGGCCACCTCGCCGCCAGTCTTCCAATCCCTGATCTGGATGGTGTATTGCGGCATGCTGTCAAGGTGCTTGGAGGTGATGACATATCGGCACGGATACGGACGCTTGCCCTGGGCAATCCATATCTGCCAATCGACGTCCTTGGTTCGAAAAGCCAGGTAATCGCATTCAATGCCGCCGACCACGCCGCTGCCAAGGTCCTTGACGTCGACGACATCGCGCATCATTTCGTCGTAGGCGTTCGACAACAGCAGATCCGCAGCCGGCAGCGGCCGCTGATAGGTATCCTTCAATTCATCGACCAGGTGGTCGATCGTGCCCGGCACCTCAAGCTGCGTGTAGAGATTGAGGTTCTTGCCCAGCAGGGTCAGCGTTTTGCCGTCAAAGGACATTTCGACATCCGCAAACCCGCCGGCGCGGGTAACCCGGATCTTGTCGGGCCGTTTGAGCACGAGGGTGCCTGAACTCGCCAAGGCCAGTTTCTGTTCTTCATTGGTGACGACCTCGAGGGTGGCATCGAATTCAAACGAGATGGACGTCTGCGCCGCCATGTAATCGGACATGGCCTTGAGGATCCGCTTGGCATCGGCCTCAGCGGCCTTGGCCCCCGCGGATGTTCCCACTACAATTATCAGGGACAGCGCCACGGCGGACAACCAGCGCACAATCATTGTTACTGAATTGGAACTTGTCTTGTTCATCTGGGTGTACCTCCTTTAAAGGTTTGGAGTACTGGAGTATTGGAGTGTTGGAGTATGGGTAACAACGACCAATACTGAGCGCTCCATGTCTTCTTTTTTCACATTACTCCATCACTCCACCACTCCATTTCTTATTCTCCACCGCTCCATTCCTCCATTCTTCCTTACTTCACCAACTCAAAGTCGTTGAGCATCCAGGTCTTGTTGATGTAGCCTTCCAGTGGCCCATAGAATCTGAACACCACGAAGAAGCCCTTGTCGGGATTCGTGGGCACCCAATTCTTTTCCTTGTCTTTCGGCGCCTTGGGACCGAAGAAGACATCAACCGAACCATCTGCATTGACTTCGGGGTTATCCAAACTGCCGACAGACTTGTTCATGTTGCCGCCGG
>CAMYLH010000464.1 GCA_947259065.1 uncultured Desulfobacterales bacterium | reverse complement strand
AACAGGGGGATATCATTTTTTCAACCGGATATCTCGGTGACAGTAAGGCCGGACTTCACTTGATTCTAAACAATCTCCCTGTTGAATCCACCGAAATGCAAGCCCTTTACAGAGCGCATGTTTTACCTCAACCCCACCTGCGCGAAGGGCGTTTTCTGGCAGGCCAACCCGGCATCCGGGCGGCCATGGATATCAGCGATGGGCTAAGCTCCGACCTAGGCCATATCGCGGAACAAAGTGGGTTGGGTGCCACAATCTATGCCTCTGAAATACCGGTTTCCGATTCCCTGCAAAAATTTTGCGACACTTTTGGATTCGACCCGCTTGAATATGCTCTTAGCGGCGGCGAAGATTACACACTGCTGTGCACCGTGGCGCCGGACGAAGCAGAAGAAATTGCTCAAAAATTTCAAAATGAGTTCAATCGGCCGCTTTATCGCATCGGCGCAACAACGGCTGACAGACGCCTGGAGATGATCTATCGCGACGGCACATCCAAACCGATTTCACCTCGAGGTTGGGACCACTTCAAAGATGATTGAAGATTGTCGATTGAAGATTGAATATTTAAGGTCCACTTCTCTCCGAGCTGCAGGCTCTGCGAGCTGGAAGCCGGCCGGACCAATTATTAATAATAGATCATAAAAACGGCAGAGCGAAGCGACATCCACAAATCTTCAATCTTCATTCTTAAATCTTCAATGTCAGTTTCGTTACCTCAGCAAAAGATAATAAACCGAAGTAGAAACAGCCCAGATAAGCACCAAAAACGTGCCGATCAAACAGACGCCGGCAAGGGTTCTATGAAAGAAATTTTCTCTTTTTTTATCCTGATACCCCAGCAGGTAGCCAAAAATAATTCCGGCCAGAATTCCCCCGCCATGGCCCCAATTGTTAATCCCCGGAACCAGCAATCCGAAGATAAAGAGAAATACCACCCAGACGGCAATTTGCCGGTATAGGTTTTTCCCATATACCCCCCCGCGGCTTTTACCATAATAGAGAATAGCCCCGACCAGGCCGCAGACCGAAGCTGAAGCTCCGATAGTCAGATATACACCGGCCATATAGGAAATCCAGAATCCGACAATGCCGCCGAAGGTGTAGATGACGAACATCCGATAGACCCCGAACTCCCGGTTGACCACGGTAGCCAGTTGATTGAAGGCCGCCATATTGAAAAAAATATGTAAAATCCCGCCGTGGAGGTAACTGGCAGAGACAAGGGTCCAATAGCGATGATCCTGAGAGATGGGTATGATCCCGGTGGCGCCGAACAACTTCAGCATCGGTTCTGAAGGTGACAGAAAGATGAGTGGATGTGGTGTTAAACTGGTGGATCCGGGATCAAATAAAATGGAAAGAAGGTACATGCCCACATTTATCGAGATGATCAACTTAACGAATCTGCTGGGGTCCCGAAATCCTCGGGTCCAAACATTATTCTTCCAGAAGGAGGCCGGATTGGCCATAGCGCAATAGGGGCATTTAGGCTCTGAGGCGCTGATAAGTTTTTTGCAGTTGGGGCAAAGGATGGATTGTCGTTGATAATTTGTCATGGGATCAGGTAAAAGGCTGAATGATTAACAATAATACCGATCCCCGATTGGTCAAGGTTATCGGAGTACTTCCTGATATAATAGGGACTGATGCAACCGGTTTAGAATTTACTTTGACGTTCTCCCGCGCTTGGTTCCTTTCCAATTGACACAGGTTACTGATTACCTTATGATAGCACCTTGTGGCATATAACCCGGATAGGACCTTAACCGCTACAATCAGACTTTTTGAATGTATCATTATATTCGCTTAATTTGTGCCTTCGTTAGTGGCTGAACTTACTAAATGTCTCAAAGGCAAACCGGAGCTTATATTCGATTGGATTCGTAACTCATTTGGTCATAACCAGATCATCCGCATATTCATGGGCATATATGATTCGGGAAAACAAACGCATCAGCAATCGACAGACATTTTCGAGTCTGGCCATACTAACCGTCCTCGTCATTATCGGGGTCGGCGTGATGGTAGCTCAGTACCACTACAATCCGGCGGTGCTGCAAAAAGATGCCCTCTTATCGACGGCAGACAAAATCAGCCGATCTTCGGCACCGTCCGCCGACAAATCCTTTCTGCCGTTGCCGCCCGGTCTGGTGCCCCTCACGGACAGCGAAATTTTTGAGACTCAGAATCTGTCCGATAAAATCAATGGCAAGGCGGAATTATATTTAGCTGCCGGTTTCGCCCGTCTGGTCAGTCAGCGATTTAAGGATGAACGTGCGACTGATCTGTGGCTAGAAGTCTTTAGTTATGACATGACCAACGGTCATAATGCTTTTTCGGTATTCAGCGCCCAGCGACGGGAAGATGGCGTTTCGCTGGATATAACACCGCATTCTTACCGGACATCCAACGCTCTTTTTTTAGTTCATGGCAGTTATTATTTAGAGATCATTGCATCCGAAGCATCCGAACGGGTCGTCGAACCTATGACACTGCTGGCCGAGCAATTCATTCGCAACACCCGCACAGAAACTGCCACCATCGACGAAATGGAACTGTTCCCGCAACAGGACCTGGTTGCAGACAGCATTGCTTTAATTTCAGCGGATGCCTTCGGTTATGAAAGTTTGGACAAGGTGTACACCGCCGAGTATGAACTGGAGGGTGCCGGCCTGATGGCATATTTTTCCCGGCGAGAGACGACCGATGATGCTAAGAAATTATCCACCGATTACCGCAATTTTTTAGTTAATTTCGGCGGACAGGCCATAGAAACTCAGCTCCCCATCAAGAATGCGCAACTGATCGAAATCCTGGATACGTATGAGATCATTTTTTTCTACGGTGCGTATATGGCCGGCGTCCGGGAAGCTGCAACCATCGACCAGGCAAAAAAACTGGTCCTTCGATTGTATAATCGTATCAAAGAGGTGAACCCTGAATACTGACCCGCATAGCAGTGTGTTGAACAGACGGCAATTTCTGTCCCGATCTGCAAAAGCCGGGGTCTCGATAGCTGCCGCCTGTGCAGCAGGTCTCTGGTTTCATGATGCCAAGGGCCCCGACCGGCCAGGGGAAGACCATTCAGATCTTCGCCTGCCGGATTTTTCCATCGAGGGTCTGGCAGCCAAAATGAGTATCGTCCGCGGGCAGGACAGGATCGCCACTTTAGGCCTGGCCTTAAAATCCCTGGGAAAAAGGTGATCGCGTCTTGCTCAAAGTCAATGCCGCTTTTGCATCTCCCGCGATGCTGTCGGCAACCACCCATCCGGCAATCGTTGCTGAAATGACGAGGCTTTGCTATAAGGCGGGTGCTGCTTCGGTTGTGGTCACGGATAATCCCATCAATGACCCTGCCAGCTGCTTTAACTTGACCGGTATCGCCGAAGCTGCCCGCGGTGCCGGCGCCCAAGTCATATTGCCGCGCAATGAATTATTCAGATCCCTGACCGTGCCGCAGGCGAAATTGATCCGCAACAGGCCGGTTCTCTATGAACCTTTGGTAGGTATTACCAAGATTATCGGTTTGGCGCCGGTCAAGGATCACCATCGCAGCGGCGCATCCATGGTCATGAAAAACTGGTACGGGCTTCTGGGGGGTCGCCGCAACATTTTCCATCAGGATATCAATACCATTATCATGGAACTGGCCATGATGGTAACCCCGTCCCTGGTGATCCTGGACGGAACCATGACCATGATGACCAATGGACCCACCGGCGGTAGTCTGTCAGACCTCAAGCAGACAAATACGATGATTGTTGGAACCGACCAGGTGGCTGCGGATGCATTTGGAGCGACCTTACTCAACAAGAAGTTTAACGATCTCCCATTCATCGGCATGGCTGAAGCAGCCGG
>CAMYLH010000463.1 GCA_947259065.1 uncultured Desulfobacterales bacterium | reverse complement strand
TTTGTCCCGGCGGTTTCGATGTAATCACCGACACGAAAGGCGTCGTCCATCAAAAAAAACACGCCGGCAATAATGTCTTTGACAAGTGTCTGGGCCCCGAAACCGATGGCCAGACCGATGACGCCGGCGCCGGCAACCAAGGGGCCGATGTTGACGCCGATCGAGGAGAGCATGATCAAGGTTGCCATGACGATGATAACAACCAGCATGAATTTGCGCAGCAGCAGCAAAAGCGTTCCGATGCGCGAACCGCCGGCACCGCCTTCTTCCATATCCTCATCGGATTCCGGCATTTCTATGGCCAATCTGCGTTGAATCATCGCGCTGATGACCTCCCAGAATACATAGCAAATTAATACCACGATCAGGATATTAAACGCCGCCTTGGTTACCGCGATGCCAAACTGAATATCGACGCCCCATATTTCCAGAAGGTAGAAGAAAACGAAGGCCGCCAGTACAATGCGCAATCCACCACCGATGATGCGATTTAAACGTCGCACATCCAGATGTTTGGCAACCATGGATTTTTCTGCTTCGGTGCTTGTTGATCCAGCTTCTTTATCATGTTCTCCATTTTCTTCTGCGGTTTCAGCGTCTGTCCGGTCTACCGCTTTCCCTGGGGCCGTAGAATCTGAAACTTCTGAATCGACAAATGTCAGGTTCTGGCTGACCACTTCAGGCCTTGCTGCAATACAGCGGGATCAGCAGCAGGGTTTTTATGCCGGGGGTGCCGGGACGAATTCCGCCCAGAAACTGGTTGAACGTCGAGAGAAGCCATAACAGCAGCGCCGCGATGATTGCCAGGATGTGCCAGATTCTCGCCAGGTAAGCCCGGAATCCGGTTTCGGGAAGACCTTTGGCCAGTGACTGTTGAACCTGCTGGCGTTTTTGCAGAATCATGATGATGATCATCGAAATAGCTGCCAAAGCGACCGATGATATCATGATGAGATGGTTGGCTTCACTGACGCCTGCCACCCGGAAGATGCCGCAGGTAAACCACCCCAAAGTGATCGCCGCCGCAATGGTGATCAACCATCGGTAAAGATACACGGCAGTCTCATCATCCATCGGTAGAAACCGAAGGGCCGGAACATTAGGAGTCAGGAGAAATCGCGAAGCCAGTTGGACTGCCATGATAATTAAAAAAGCGGCCAAATAGGTGGCAACCAGCACCCGTTGAGGACCGGTGCGATCCATAAAAATAAAATATAGTGCCAGGGTGACGATCGCGAAGATGAACATGAACAACATATCCAGCAGGGCTTGCAGCGTCAGTCCCCCGATTTTGGCTTTCATGCTGACGGATGTGGCGTTTTCGATACGGCGGTAAATGGCGGCCGCAGATCGACGAGAAAACCAGACGACACCATAGCTTATCAGAAAAAGCCCGATAACACTGACAATGGTTTTAAATGCGTCGGGTTTTTCTTGATCCTCACGCTTGCCCAGCAAGCGATAAAATTTCGGCAGGTCTTCAGGATCGGCTCCGGCACCGGATTCAAGTTCGTCAATACGCGAGTGGAAAAAATCGGAAAAAGATCGGATTTTCTGGATCAAACCGGCCAGCCCACCAGCCTCCTCATCGGTTTTGCCTTCGGTAAGCTCTCGCGTGGCGTCTTCTTTCAATTGCTGAATCAACAGACGTCTGACTTGCGCATCGCTCAGGGTGGCCAGAAATGAATTGATCTGATCGCTGTCCAGACTATCCGGGATTTGAACGGTTTCCTCAGAGACTTCTTTCTCACTCTTTGCCGGACCCGGAAGACCAAGATTTGCGGCTTGAAGCAGGTGTCCGCTGAGCAGGACAATTAATGGTATCAAAGAGAAAAGAACACTTGATTTGAATAAGTTCTGAGCCATGGTGTTCCCCAGGATAAGTTAACAGGATTTCAATGAGTACTTCAGCGGGCTTGGATCACTTGGTCCTGGTAAAAAACGAACATCGCATCCATCAGGCTTTGAGACAGATCAGTTCATCGTGAACGGTTTTGATGTTCCAGGCACAAACGCAGGAAGTAATACCCACATGGAATACGGCTGGGTGCAAATGATATCTAATCTTGATGGCCTGCTGCTGTCTGAGGGGAGTTGAGTTATTTTTCACGATAAGATGTGCCATAGCAGCAGCATTCCCGCCCGAGTCAGGAACGTGGTAAAGATCGGTTAAAATTGCTCAATTCAGGTTGAAATCATAATTTTTTATAAACTCCCTTATCCACACTTTTAATTTTCTGCTGTTTCCGGAGTCTGTAAATTATGTTGGCAATTTTCTTGCGGTTATAACCTGTCTTCTGCAGGATTGCAGCGGTGCTGACACCTTTCTTAGATCGTCCTATTATCGCAAGCACCTTGTCTGTATCGGTTGCTGATCCAACTGCTTTCTTCTTTGCTGCCTTTTGAGCCGGTTTCTTGACAGCTTTCTTTTTTGCAGTGGCTGTTACTGGCTTTTTTCTCTTTGGTTTAACCGGTCCTTGAGTTTTCGCGACCTCATCAACTTTTTCTGCAATCGCCTCAACTCCTTTGGCAAGTGTTTTGAGGCCATCGGAAACGATGCTTAGCACACTTTGCAATTCCTTCATTTTTTACCTCCCTGACGATGATTGGTTCCTGCTAGTCTTACCACCGAGTTAAGAATCATTTTTCAAATGTAAATTATTGACTTAGGCGTCTTTGCTCGAGTTACTAACGCGGCAAATGAGTCTCTGCAAGCACTCCGTGCTGTTTTTACTTGCAACTCTCAATTAGAGTACCGTTAATAGACGCAATGAATGCAATTTTGCCCGAAGGGCTGTATTTTTTTCACTTTCTGAAGGACAACCTTTAAATCATAATAATCAAATGAACTTATTAGTATAGGGTGATAGGGTGCACCATTCAATTTTTTCGATAGGACTACCGTCAAATTACCCACAATGTCAGCCGCTGTCAACTACTATTCGCAAAGAAAGATGTAACACAATCATCCTCACCAGGCTGTCCGGCAGTACTGCTATGCTGTTTGTTAGCTGCCCGCATATCCAATTTGGGGCGTAATCCTGTTGCTGGTGTATTAATCCCAACTTGATCTTTTTTCTAAAATAGACAACAGACAGGTTCGGTCTCATTCATAAAGTTCTCGAAGTATATCATTAAGTATAAAAAAAACGATTTTTATTGGATATCTTGCGTTATTATCTTGAAACATTAGTGAGAATAAGTGTAAATCTGTTGTATTATTATCTATGGAGGAATAACGGTTGCAAGCGAAGCGGACATTCCACTGGGCATGGGTGATTCTGGGAATTTGTTTTGTGAATCTTTTTGTCAATTATTCGGATCGGTTCGGCTATGGCGTCGTGTTGCCGGAGATGATCCGCACCCTGGGCTTTGGTAGGACCGCCGGGGGATCGATTTACAATTCCTATCTGTTAGCCTACATTGCCTTCTCTCCATTTACCGGATATTTGACCGATCGTATCGGTGCCCGGCGGGTTATTACGATCTGTCTGCTGATTTTAGGGTTTGCCGTTTTTTTGATGGGTACCGTCAATGCGCTCTGGTCGGCCTGCATTATCTACGGCGTTGTCGGCCTGGGTGCTGCTGGCCTCTGGGGACCGGTGATTACGCTGGTTCAACGCTGGTTTGCATTTCATCGCCGGGGCTTTGCTCTGGGGATTCTTTCCACCGGTTATGGTTTGGGATTTGCCACTATGGGAGCTGTCTTTCCCTGGATTGTCACCAACTTCAGCTGGCGCTATGCTTGGTATATTTTAGGAGGGCTGGCGTTAGTGATGATGGCGCTGAATGGTATATTCTTAAGAAGTGATCCAATCCATTGCGGCGTCAAGCCGTGGGGTGAGATTCGGGATTCAATTGATCGCAATAATGGTGATAAAGGGTCTCCTAGACGAATTCCAATGAGTAGCATGATTAAGGACAGCCGATTCTGGTTGATCGGCTTTTCTTATTTCGCTATTGCTTTCAGTCTTTATGGAGTAACAACCTTTATGGTGGATTATGCCAAATATCA
>CAMYLH010000462.1 GCA_947259065.1 uncultured Desulfobacterales bacterium | reverse complement strand
GGATTGTCCCTGAAAACCCAGTCATATTCCTTTTCCGTGGCAAGTTTCCACTTGAATTCGCTGTTTTTAAACAGGTCGTCAAAAAATTCCCGGCGATGGTGCTTGGGGATCATTAAAATCGGATTATCGTGGCTCGGACACGGTACCTCGATAAAGTCGTCACCAAGGCGCGGAGAATAATGCGCAGCCGTATATGCCTCGGAACCCTCCAAGGAATCTCGCGAACTATTTTCAGGCACCTGACCGGTTTGGTTCGGATGGGTGGCATCCAGTAATTGCAACAATTTTTCAAGCACCGGATGAGTCTCATAATCTCTGAATCCCTCCAGGACTTTGCGGTCAAAATGCCATACGGTTTCATAACGCAATCCGGCATTGGTGTTGGCGTATTCCTCAAACTTCATTAGCAAATTATTGAGAAAAGTACTTTTGCCGCAACCAGGGGGACCTTTAAAAATGTAAATTTTATTTTGCTGGGCCCCACGCTTCAATGCTTCTACCAGGCTGATTAAACGATTGGCAAAGAGACGATCAGCGAAAAATGGGTAATCTGAACCTTCGACGAAAAGTTTGCTACAATCATACAGCACATAGTGAATGGATTCGGGATCTTCCGGATACTCTTCGATACCTTCACCCACGTAGGCTTTCATCATATCGTGAAAGATCTGGAAAACATTGCGTATGACCACCGGCGGATCGGCGACCAGCTCGTTAAGAAACGCTTCGAATGGAATGGAAGAGCGGCGCTCAAATTTGCTCATGCTATGATTGAGGTTGGTCAAGGCCTTTTTAATGCCTTCTGCAGTTGAAGTATCATCCTGACTGAGCCCTGGAATTATTTGCGATGGTTTATTTAATTCTTTAACGATCTTCATCTTTTTTTTGGCCTTATGCCTCTTATTACCCTAGATGTTTTCTTTTGACAGCTTGCGGTCTTTCATTGTGTACAAAACACGCTGCCATGTTATATCTTTTGCTTTAGGATCTTCTTCTAGCGGCATCGTTAAACCCGGAATGGGGATTCGTGTCTGAACGGGGGCGGCTTGAATCACTTCACTGGTTTCAAGCTGGACCGGAGCACCCCAAAGGTATTCAATCCCCAGCATTGTATTGGCAATAAATTCTTTTACTAGAGGTTTGCCTTCAAAACGATGCACTAAATATAGATCACTGCTTTCGGATTTATTCTGTTCAATTTCAATGCAGGGTGGATGGTAAAGGGTGTTCAGCAGCATCTGACGATAACTTTCAGCGCTACGGCTTTGAACATAATATTCCCAGACGCCCTTGGTTTGGTTTAAGCGCCGGCCTGTAACGAAAAGCTTATATTGGTTGATAAAGTCTTGGTCGATAAATGTATTGATAAACATGAAATCGTTGAAGTTATTACGGAGTTTAAAAATGAAATCCTTTCCCTGCCCGGTTTGGGTATCAAACTGTTCGCGTTCTTCGGCATCGGAAATTCGCTTGAATTCTATGGAGTATTTGCCTTTGTCCACGAGCTGTTCAATATAATAAAACAGTCGCATCCCAAGGGCATAAGGATTCAATCCCACACGCGGCATGGATGTCACACCGGAGTGGGTGCGGGCGAAGTCAACCTCGTGTCCTTCGATGCGGTCGTCCTGCAAAAACAGGGTCTCATGCCAGTAGCTCGCCCAACCCTCATTCATAATTTTAGTGCGAATTTGCGGCTGGAAGAATAATGACGTTTTGCGAACAACTTCTATGACGGGCTTAATCCAGTTGTTCTTTTCTTTGGCCAGAAATTCAGAGTTTGTCATCAGATATTGCAGCAGGTCCAATTTCTGAGCGGTCTTGGCTTTGAGCTTTTTCTTAAAAATTGTATCGAACTCCGGATGCTTTTTAAACACTTTCGAAAAAAAGACTTTTTCTCCGAGTTCTTTGCTTTGTTGCATGCAGTCATTGTATCGTTTAACTTCTTTTAGGTACTCGGTAATTTTAACTTTTTTATTTGACTGCAGAAATACGTCGAAATAAAAATCCAGCATCTTAGACCTGTTGGTCCTAGAGGGCTGATTCAGACGTGACAGTTCATCATGGTATCCTACCAGGTTGTCGACACCTCGGGAAAATTCGATGATGTAATCCACCCATCGGCCCTTTTCCGACCTGAGTTTGGCAATCATGCGCTTATCTGAGAGGGCGCTGCCGGTAAAATCGTAATCCCAGGTGTGGCGGAAGTATAGATTGTTCTGGAAAAAATCTATATGAGCCAGAACGTGATAGAAAATCATGACATTCATCCAGTCAGGATTGTTGTCATTGTAAAAAGAGATGGCGGGCCGAGTGTTTATAACCGTCTCGTAAGGGTTGTTCGGATAGAGTTCGTACCTGCCTTTTTCTTTCAGAACCTCCACATCGTGGACCCAATAGTCATACAGGGTTGGAATCATCACCTTAGGGGAAAGTTCCAGCAGGTCCCGATTGGAAACGATATATTCCAGGGTCTCATCCTGAAACTGCAGGCCCGCATCCAGGGCTCTGCGTTTGCACCCCTCCATGATTTTCTTCGTGTGTTGATCAATTAATTCCATAATTATATTTGGTTATGGCCGTTAGCCGGTTGGCCCGTTAGCCGGCTACTTTTCTCATTTTAAGTGTTTGCAATCCGCTGCAGGGCTCAACGGGCAACGGGAAAACCGGTTAACTTCTACTCGGAAATCAAGTGCTTAATCCCCTCTATCAACCTCGATTCATCTGCATCTTCCTGCATCACATCCAATCTTAGCAGGTCTGCTTTATCATCCAGCAGTGCGGATTTTTTGAGGTACTTTTCAACCTCGCTGTTGTGGGTGGTCGAGGTCGTGTGTTCGGCAATGGTTATTCCCACCCGATTGGCGAAGGTCATCATCTTTTTCAACTCCGGTATGCTTTCTTTACCATCCGTGTCCCAGTCGTCGCCGTCGGTTCCGTGAAAGATGTAAATGTTGTAGTCTCTGGCCAGACTTTCTCCTTCGATGATCTCGTTGACCAGTCGATAGGCCGAAGACACCTGGGTTCCGCCGGCGACTTTCGAATTGTAGTAGGTATAAAAATCCGGCACTTCCTTTGCTTCGGTATCATGCAGGATAAAGCGGGTTTCGACCTGCATGGCATATTGATACAGTAGCCAGCTGTAAATCATCACATGCTGGGCTACGACCAGCGCCGTTGATTTTCCGGCCATGGAACCGGAATAATCCCGCAGGAAGAAAACCAAGGCCTGGGACTCATAGTCTTTTTCGCGGGATAAAATACGATATATCAGATCATTGGGTGCAATCAGAAAACGGGCCGGATCGATATCGCCGGTATCGGGCAGATT
>CAMYLH010000461.1 GCA_947259065.1 uncultured Desulfobacterales bacterium | reverse complement strand
AAGGCGGGCTGAATGTCAGCCCTGAATTCAGTGCGCTTTTACTGGGTCTAGTACTTTATACGGCAGCCTTTGTTGCCGAAGCAGTTCGCGCAGGCATCCAAGCTGTGAGCAAAGGACAGCAGGAAGCGGCTATGGCCATCGGACTCAGATCCAACCAGGTTCTCCAATTGGTAATCTTACCCCAGGCTCTGAGAGTGATCATACCGCCGTTGACCAGCCAGATGCTGAGCCTTACGAAGAACAGCTCGCTGGCTGTGGCCATCGGTTATCCCGATTTTGTCTCGGTTGCCGGTACGACCATCAATCAAACCGGACAGGCGATTGAAGGCGTAGCTATGATCATGTTGGTATATCTTTTTTTCAGTCTTTCGACGTCCGCATTTATGAACTGGTATAATAAAAAAATGGCCCTTGTCGAAAGATAAAATCACTCAGCAAATCGGATACAGATTGGCGCAGATTTTCACAGAATGCAAGATATGTATCAACATAACCCTGCCGATGAAATAAAACCACCGGTGACCCAGGTGGGAGTTATCGGATGGATTCGAACCAAACTTTTTAAAGGATGGTTTAACTCCCTTCTGACCATCATTACGATATATTTTTTGTGGGTCATCGTACCGCCGCTGATTCGCTGGGCATTTATTGACAGCCTTTGGGTATCAACAGGGGCGGAATGCCAGCAAAGCGATGGTGCCTGCTGGTCTATTATACCCGCCAATATACGATTTATCATTTTCGGATTTTATCCGTATGATCAGCAATGGCGACCCTTGGTAGCGA
Organism: uncultured Desulfobacterales bacterium; assembly: GCA_947259065.1. GTDB lineage: Bacteria > Desulfobacterota > Desulfobacteria > Desulfobacterales > JAFDCJ01 > JAFDCJ01. The sequence continues at coordinate 3,792 of CAMYLH010000461.1, read as the reverse complement.
TGGCCCTGTTAATCGGCCTGCTGTTTTACAGCCGAAACAGAGATCACTGGAAGAAATCTCTGGCTTATCTATGGATTTTTGGCCTTTTCCTTATGGGGTTGCTGATGAAAGGGGGGCTTTTCGGCCTGGTCCCTGTGGAAACTACCCAGTGGGGAGGGCTTCCATTAACGCTGTTATTATCCGTTTTCGGTCTGACAGCTGCATACCCCTTAGGGATTGTATTGGCCCTGGGACGCCGATCCAAAATGCCGGCTGTAAAAACACTCAGCGTCATGTATATTGAACTCATCCGCGGTGTACCCCTCATCAGTCTGTTGTTCATGTCTTCGGTCGTCTTTCCCTTATTTTTACCCCAGGGAGTTACCATCAACAATATTATAAGAGCCCAGGTTGCCATCATTCTTTTTACCGCAGCCTACATCGCCGAAGTTGTTCGTGGCGGACTGCAGGCCATACCGCGCGGACAGTATGAGGCTGCAGATTCTATAGGATTAAGCTATTACTTGACCATGCGGTTGGTTATTCTTCCTCAGGCACTAAAAATAGTCATACCCCCTTCAGTTCAACAATTGATTTCAGCCTTTAAAGATACTTCTCTGGTGGTTATTATCGCCCTTTTCGATGTGCTGAGAACCACACAGACGGCTCTAAGCGATCCCGAGTGGATGGGATTCTCAGCCGAAGCCTATATTTTTGTTGCCTTGATTTATTTTTTATGCTGTTTCTTTATGTCCAATTACAGTCGGCGTTTAGAACGTGAGCTCGAAACAGGTCTCTAATGAGCAAAAAAAAGTTAGATTAAGTCTAATGCGGAGATGAGAGAATCCTTATGGTTAACCAGAAGTCAGAGGAGACAGAAAATTCCTTGGCATACGATGCCATCATCGAAATTATCGAAATGCATAAATGGTTTGGTGATTTTCATGTTCTGCAAGACATTAACCTTACGGTCAAAAAGCAGGAACGTATCGTTATCTGCGGACCTTCCGGATCCGGTAAGTCGACACTAATTCGATGTATCAATCGCCTTGAAGAACACCAACGGGGCAAAATTATCGTAGACGGGATCGAATTAACCAACGATCTAAAAAATATCGAGAAAACCAGGGCCGAAGTCGGCATGGTCTTTCAGCACTTTAATCTCTTTCCGCACCTGACTATTCTCGAAAACCTGTCGCTGGGACCCATATGGGTCAGAAAGATCCCCAAAAAAGAGGCCGAAGAAACAGCCATGCATAATCTGGAAAAGGTGCACATTGCCGAACAAGCCCAGAAGTATCCCGGCCAGCTGTCAGGCGGTCAGCAGCAGCGGGTCGCCATTGCCCGTAGTCTGTGTATGTCGCCGAAAATAATGCTTTTTGATGAGCCCACCTCTGCACTTGATCCTGAGATGATCAAGGAAGTACTGGACGTCATGATCGAACTTGCCCAGGAAGGCATGACCATGATTGTGGTTTCCCACGAAATGGGATTTGCCAAGAGTGTGGCTCACCGGGTGCTTTTTATGGATTTTGGCCAAATTGTAGAAGGTAACACACCTGATGAGTTTTTTGACAATCCGCAACACGAACGAACAAAGCTATTCCTCAGTCAGATACTGCATTGACCATCCAGAATTTATCTATCTCTATTGAAAATAGGCAAATCCTTTTCCAACCCCTTCTTGTAATTTCCTGATAATGAAAAATAACTTTATACAGAACGACATAAATCATTGTGCATACATACACAGCGTTTTGAATGTATGAACCTATGCAGTAGTTTTAAACTTAACGATTTAAAAGGCGAATACGCAATTTGCTATGACGCTGCGTATAATCGATTGGTATCCTATATAATTATTTAAGTTAAGCTATCGCACTGCCGATATACCTGTATATAATTTCTAATGTGTATGCGTTCGTTGTACATAGTCTAGAAACGGGAGGCGGTCATGGATTTGTACTATGCGGATGGTGAACAACAGAAGGGCCCCATCGGAAAAACCGAACTTCAGGCCCTCATAACGGCAAAGCGGATTAACACTAAAACTCTTGTCTGGCAGCACGGAATGGAAAATTGGCAAGAATTGGGTGTATTTGTTCGCAGCCGCTCCGGTAAAGCGCCTCCAAGCCATGGATCGTCAGTTGTGACAAAGCGGTCGGTTTGTGCCGAATGCGCAAAGCCGTTTTCTCAGAATGAAATGATTCGTTTTCAGGAATCATGGGTCTGCGCGGACTGCAAACCTATTTTTGTGCAAAAAATAAAAGAGGGAGTATCCGTTTTCGGTACCCTTGAATACGCAGGATTCTGGATACGTTGTGCTGCGATCGCCATTGATGGTTTTATTATGTGGATGCTTAATATGCTCATCTTTATCCCGATGGGCATTTTAATGCCCAAATCCCCTGAAAATCCATTCGCTATGATGTCATTCATTCCGGTATTGATCCTTTTTCAGTATGCGATACCGGGCCGGCATTTTGGCAAATGGCTCAGCTCGATGATCCTGTTAATTGGTTTTATAATGGCGGCGTTTGACGACGAAAAGCGAACGCTGCATGATCGGGTTTGTGAGACGCGCGTGATTCGGCGATGAAAATCAGAATTTCCGAATCTTGCATGAATGCAGCCAGGAGTTCTGTATGATGAGTCCTGAAATCTCAAATTTGTGGTTCAATGATTGTTTTCTGAACGTTACTTGGCTCAGAAAGGACACAATCGGTGATTAGCTGTCCAAAATGTCAGACTCCGCTAAGCAAACAGGCGATTAACATTAAGGCCGCGGCGACCTGTCCCGGTTGCAGCGGTTTGCTGCGGGCCGATGTTTTTCCGGCCCTTTATCGGTCGTTTCCCAAGGGCGCATCCGCGGAAGTTCTGCATGTGGACAAGGAGGCCAGTTGCTTTTATCATCCTGACAAAAAAGCAGAAATTCCATGCGCGGCCTGTGGTCGATTTTTATGTGCTCTGTGTGATGTGGTCCTAAACGGTCAACATTTATGCCCGATCTGTTTCGAGAAAGGTAAAATTCAACATAAAATCAAAAGTCTCGAAAATCATCGAACGTGTTATGATACCATTGCGCTAGTGGTTGCTATAGTTCCTATTCTGATCTACTGGGTCACTATTTTTACAGCACCGCTCGTGATTTTTTTGACATTTAGATATTGGAAAGCACCATCCAGCATCATACCCAGAACCAAAGTGCGTTTTATCTTGGCTTTCGTCATTGCTGGAATTCAAATTGCCGGCTGGATTTCGATATTTTCTAATTTAATTCCACTCAAAAATCTCTAAAATGAATGATAATCTGATTTTTATTGTTTTCTAAGATGCTCCAGAAACGTAAAGAATACCAAAAATTGTCCGGAACGAAGAAAGGATTTCTGGTCGGTAAATATACCCTGTGGCAGGGGCAAGACCACCTCCTTAACATTTATTCCAGATTGGGCGTAGAAGACTATAAGCGGTTTTATTTCAGTGACATTCAGGCCATCGTCACCCGCAAAACAGCAGTGGGATTCGTGCAAAATGTAGTCACGCTATTTTTTGTCATTTTATTTCTGATGATGTTTATCAGCTTTAGCGGTGGCTTTTCCGTTTTTTACAGCATTGTTGCCGGATTGATACTAATTTTGCTAATGATCAATTTGCTGCGCGGACCCACTTGCCAAACCAAAATCATGACTGCCGTCCAAACTGAAAAGTTATATTCTTTGCATCGACTGAAAAACACCTTTAAGGTTATGAATCGACTTGGTCTTCAAATCGAGCATGTCCAGGGCACCCTAACGCCGGCGGACCTGGATCAAA
>CAMYLH010000460.1 GCA_947259065.1 uncultured Desulfobacterales bacterium | reverse complement strand
AAAAAGCGAATATCGAATATCGAATCATGAATTTCGAATCCTCCTCCGGCGGACAAGTGTCTAAGGAATGTATTCTAACTATTTTATAAAAAGATTGAGCGCAGCCTCCGGCTTTTAGAGGCTGCAGTGCCTGCGCCTCGGAAAGCGAAACCATCTTTCGTAATTCTGCGGTTCGCTGTTTAATCCAGGCATCGAAGTGAGTAGTCTAGTCATCAAGAAACCGTGCCATTTTGCTGTAGTTTCATATTAGGTTTCAGTATCTAACATCTACTTTCCCTGACACCCGACACCCCTGGCCCAGACCTAACTTTGATTGAATCTGGAAGATAAGACATTATTGGGTTCTCTTGCAGTAAACAGTAAGAATCCGTCATATCGCACTCTCCGAGGCGTAGGCTACGAGCCGGAGGCCAGGGCGGGCTAAACCTCAATTTTCTGAAAGACAGTTCGACCTGCCAACATGACCAGCCGAACCCGGGACAGCGCGGATATGTCGGTGGTGGGATCCCCGTCAATGACAAGCAGGTCGGCTTGTTTGCCGGCTTGGATCGAACCGATCCGATCTTCCATACCCAGCATACGGGCCGCGGTCCGTGTTGCTGCGGCGATGGCCTGCATGGCGGTCATACCGCCCGACATCATGGCGTCCAGCTCCTGCCACAGGCAACCAAAACCGGTGTAAGGCAGCCCGGCGTCATTGCCGGCCACAACTTTTACGCCGGCAGCCAATAATCCCTGCAATGCCTTTAGCTTGGAATCGATAACTGCCGGCAGGCCTGACAAACGTTTCTGTTCGGCCGCATTCAGACCCCGGGCGAATGCCTTTTTTTTTAGGTGGCTCTGGGCATCCCGGTACAGCTGTATCGTGGGTGTCACGCAGATACCGGCACGTGCGATACGGCGGGCCAGTTCCGGATCGAAGCCAAGGGAACCGTCGGGCCGTTCAAAACAGGCATGCTCAATTTGATCCACCCCGGCCTCGAGCGCATTGACGATGCCCGGAGTGCCGCGGCAATGAACCGTTACGGGCACATCCAGCCGGTGGGCAGCCGAAACCGCAGCTGCAAGCTCTTCCCGACTGTAGGAAGCACGGGCCGGGTGGGTGCCGGGTGTGCCACCGCCGGTTCCGATGATTTTGATAAAATCGGCCTTATCGGCAATGCGCCGGCGCACCACACGGGCAATTTCAGTCGGCCCGTCGGCAACGCCGCCCAGGAAATGGGCATGGCCGCCGGTGGTGGTCAGCGGAGGGCCGCACAGAACAAATCGCGGACCGTCGAGGATTCGCCGGTTGACGGCCTTGCGCAGGGCAAACAGGACCCCGTTCTGGTCACCGCAATCGCGAACCGTGGTGACACCGCTTAACAGCTCCCGGCGCATGTTGCGTACCGCCGTGAGAAGGGCCATTTCATTGGATTGTTTCAGATAGAAAGGCTGACCCCCCGATGGTGCGCACAGGTGGGCGTGACTGTTAATCAGACCGGGCATAAGCGTCTGTTGCGGGAAAGACAGGATCGCTGTGCCCGGCGACAAAGTTGGTAGATCAACCCGGTTGCCCCAGGATCGAATCTTGCCGTCGGCCACCAGCACAAAGCCGTCGGGTATCACCCGGTCTTTGTCCACATCCAAGACGGCAGCAACCTTGAGAACCGTCGGCATGTTCGAATTGCTCCTATTACGCTTCGCTGCGTGCCATGCGCTGTTCCAGCCAGCGGACGCCAAAGGAGAGCATCATACACATGACCAGATACATGGCGGTGACGGTGAGCCAAATTTCGATGGTCACATGGGTGGCGGCCATCACCTGCATGGCCTGGAAGGTGAGTTCCTGGATCGAAATAACCGACACGATGGCTGAATATTTCAGGGTGTTGATAAACTCGTTGGCCAAAGGCGGCAGCACACGCTTCAATGCCTGGGGTAAAATGATATCGGTCATCTGCTGTCGCCAGGAAAATCCCAGGGCATAGGAAGCCTCCCACTGGCCCTTTCCGAGGGACTGAATGCCGGCGCGCACGATCTCGGTGATGTAGGCACCCTGAAAAATCGCGACGGTGAACATGCCGGAAAGAAACGCCGTAAACAGATCCGGCGAGGCAAAGAAAAAACCGAGAATTTTCTGGGTGTCGGGGCTGCGCGAACGGATAAACTCTTCCACTCCCAGAAGGGGCAGGATCTGATCGCTGACGAAAAAGTAAAAAATGAAGATCAACACCAATGGGGGTACATTGCGGATCAACTCCACATAACTGCGCCCCACCAGGCGATTGAACAGCCGGGGGGTGGTGCGTAGGATTCCGGTGACGAAACCGAAAATCATGGCCAGCAATGTTGACCAGACCGTCAAACGGATGGTGGTAAAAAGCCCCAGCATCAGAACGTTGGCCTTCCAGCGGCCTTCGACCTCATCAAAGAAAAACAGGTATTGGGGGATGATCGACCACTTCCATTTGTAATTGAGCTCCATGGTCAACCGGTAGACGATGAAGGCCGCCAACAGCAAAAGCAGTGCCGTCACCGCAACATCCAACTTGGTTATACGGATTTTTCGCCGTAACACAATGAATCCCCTAATCCGGACGAGCCGGGATTGCCAATTGAAGATTGAAAATTGAAAATTTGTGGATGTCGCTCTCCGAGGCGTAGGCGCTGCAACCCCTACGAGCCGGAGGCTTCGCTCCTACTTTTTATAATCAAGAAATTGTCTTTAGGCCTTTAGGGCCTATGTTTTGACAACATGTTGTAAGTAGCTGATGCTTTCAGATGTTAGGTGCCAGGAAACCGAGGGCCTATATCCTGACACCTGAACACTGACATCTGAAACCTTCAGTTTATTCCACCAGGCTGGCCCAATCACGGGTTCCGAACCAATATTGATGCTTTTCCTGGAGCCAGCCCTGGTCGCGTTTGGTCTGGATCCAACCATTAAAAAAGACCAGGGTGTCGAAATCGCCTTTGCGCAATGCAAATGCAATCGGCTCCTTGGTGAAATTTTCTTTCATGGGCATAAAAAGCGTTTCCGGGTAGTTAGCGGCTTCAAACGCGGGTCTCGGGGCCGATCCTACCACGGCGTGCACATTGTCGTTGCGCAGTTCCTGGTAGGCCTGAGCCTGGTCTTCAAAGAGCCGCAATTTGGCCTTTGGCATGAATTTCTTGGCTGCCGCCGCTTTTTTCTTGCTGGCCACCATGGACATGCCCGAGTAATCATAGGGGATGGTAAAATTAACTTTCAGGGCCCGTTTGGTGCGAATCCCCATGCCGCCGATAAGCACGTCAAACTTGCCGGTCAACAGCGCCGGGATGATGCCGGCCCATTTGGTGGGCACGAACTCGACTTTGACACCCATGTCTTCCGCCAACTGGGTGGCCACATCGATTTCAAACCCGACGAACTTGCCGGTTTTGTCTTTCATGGCCCAGGGAACAAATGTATCCATGCCGACCCGCATGACACCCCGCTTCATGATCTGTTCCAAGGTGCTTTCCTGGGTCAGTTGCGATTGCAGCTTTCCGGCAGAGGCACTTCCGAACAGACCCAGTCCAAGTACCAGAACGAATACCGTTAATACCGTCAGTTTTCTTTTCATTTTTTCCTCCTTTAGTTAGACGATTTGAGTTACAAGTAAATCACTGCCTACACAGCATTTCCGGCAGGGCATCTACCAGGTATTGCTTATGTCGGCTTCGAATATCCGATTTGACTACTTTTATCTTTACACAGAGTATAGAAAGCAGTCTCCAACAGTTGTAACCTTTTAACCCCTGGCCCAGACCTGGCATGTCAAGATGTGGTGATGGAATCCCAAATCCCTAAAATATGAAAGCAATTACATGGACACATCCCGTCGCACCAGGGCGGGCCTGAACCTTGAACCTGGAACCGATCTGGTTATAGTATCTGGCTCAAGAAAAGCCGGGTTCGTTCTTCGGCCGGGGCGGTAAAAAAATGTTCAGCGGTGCCGACCTCCACGATTTTACCGTCTTCCATGAAAATGACCCGGTCGCTGACCTCCCGGGCAAATCCCATTTCATGGGTCACGCAAATCATGGTCATCCCCTCGCGGGCCAGATCCTTCATCACATCCAGTACTTCACCGATCATTTCCGGATCCAGCGCGCTGGTGGCCTCGTCGAACAGCATCACTTTTGGCATCATGGCCAAAGCCCGAGCGATGGCCACCCGTTGCTGCTGCCCGCCGGAGAGCTGGCTGGGAAAATTATCAACCTTTTCGGCAATCCCCACTTTTTTCAGCAGGTCCATGGACATGGCCTTGGCCTCTTCCTTGGATTTTTTTCGAACGCGTCGTTGGGCCAAATTGACATTGTCCAGCACGGTCATGTGGGGAAAAAGGTTGAACTGCTGAAAGACCATACCGACTTCTTTGCGAATCTCCAGCCGATTTTTCTTGCTGTCGTCCAGGATTATGTCGTCGATGACGATGGATCCGCTGTCGATCTCTTCCAACCCGTTGAGGCAGCGCAGGAAGGTTGACTTGCCTGAGCCCGACGGGCCGATCACCACCACCACCTCACCACGTTGGATCTTGGCAGTAAAATCAACCACTGCCTGGACGCCGTTGGCAAAGGTTTTGTTGATATGCTCAACGACGATGATAAAATCCCCCGCATCCTTGATCGACATGATGCATCTCCTAATCACCGGGTCAGGTGACGACCTTATAATGGTGTTCCATCCAATTGACAATGAAAGACAGGGTTACCGTGACAACCAGATACATACCTGCCACGGTGAACCATAGTTCAAATGTGAGAAAGGTTTCGGCAATCACGGCCTGGGCCTGCATGGTCAAGTCGTAAATGGCAATGGTGCTGACCAGGGCTGAATCCTTGATCAGGGAGATGGCCTGGCTCGTGAGGGGAGGCAAAATCCGACGGATCGCCTGGGGCAGAATAACACAATAATAGGTGTCGAAGCCGCTCAATCCAAGGCTGTAGGCTGCCTCCCACTGTCCGCGTCGGATTGAGACGATGCCGGCCCGGAAGATTTCCGAGGCATAGGCGCCTTCAAATAGGCTCAGAGCGAGGATCGCCGAGGCCATGCGGCTGATGCCCAGCACCGGCCCAAGGACAAAATAGATGAAAAACAATTGAATCAACAGGGGGGAATTGCGGATCGTTTCCAGATAAACCTGGGCGATGATCCGGGCCACAAATGAATTGGAGAGGCGAAAAAGGGCGGTGGCCAACCCGATGATGAAGGCCAACAACAGGCTGATCCCCGAGATGCGAAAGGTCACCATCAACCCATCCCACAACGGGCCGGCGTAGTAGCCGGTTTCATCATGGGTAAAAATGTACTGGGGGATCTGGTACCACTGCCAGTTGTATCCCAGTTGTTCGGTACTGTCGTAAAAGAACCAGAGGATCAACACAACGAGCAGGGTAAACTGGCTGATATCAAACAGGGGAGACCGATAAATCTTGCGCCAGATAATTTTGCGGGTAGAGTGTCTTAAACCAACCATACGTGTGTTTTTAGAAGAGTTTTGCGATTTTGCATCAAGTTTTCAATTTCAGATTATAATGTGAAGCCTTCACGAAGATGGGTTGAACATCAGGCAAAAATATAATATACAAGTTTTTCTATATAGATCAGCAACCCAAATCCGTGTCAAGCAGTTTTTTTCTGCAGCCGATCTTAGACGGAAGCTAAAACGGGAATTGATATTGACGATTAAAGGAGAATATTATGAACCTCTACCAAAGGATATCCCAAGATCTAGTGAACAGCCTATCCCTTCAATATGAACCTGTCGGGGTAGATCTTTACCAAGATAGCGACTCACTGCCGACTGAGATTCCACTCACCCAAAAGGAGTTAAAAAGCTATTGTCAGGCACTGGTATTAGCCGGTCAAGGTGAAGTCCTTCTTCTCAGAAAGGAACAA
>CAMYLH010000459.1 GCA_947259065.1 uncultured Desulfobacterales bacterium | reverse complement strand
CGTAGGCTGATCAGGTTTCAGCCCAGCCGCTGGCCGAAAAAACGGCCGGTCTTATCAAAAAAATAGGGTATTAAAAATCCCAAATTTCAATATTCAATGACCCATTCAGGTTTGAAATTTTAGGTTATTGGCAATGTAGTTTCACACGAGCGCCGCCGCTGGCCGCGAGCGTCCAGTCTGATCGGAAAAGAAACTTTGATGTTTTGTGTTCAACCACAAAGACACCAAGGCACTAAGATTACAGTAAAATTTATTGGTTCCTTAACGATAATTGATTTGATGATTTAAAATACATATCATCCCTTTGTGTCTTTGTGCCTTAGTGGCAAAACTGTAATTTTAAATGAAGTTTCACGCGAGGACTGAAAAAAGCTAGTGCTGAGCCATGGATTCGTTTGAAGTTCTTTTAAAAAACTCGGCGGCAGCCCACGGGCACCTTTGCCCGGGACAAGCGGTGGGTGTGCGTATGGCCATGTTGGGATGTAAGCTCATCAGCCTCGATGAGCCCACCCGTCTCGACCAGATCAAAAAGCTGATTGTATATGTGGAGATGGACCGCTGTGCAGCCGATGCGATTGCTAACGTTACCGGTGTCAAATTGGGACGCCGCTCACTGAAATTTATGGACTACGGCATCATGGCGGCCACCTTTCTGAATCTTGAAACCGGCCAGGCTTTGCGGGTGATATCTACCGAAGAAGCTCGCAGCCTTGCACGCGCTTATGCACCGGAGATAGCAGACAAGTATCCCCAGCAACTGGAAGCCTACAAGCGAATGCCGGACAGTGTCTTATTTCGGGTTCAGGAGGTTGAAGTGTCCATCAGTGACTTCGACCTGCCCGGTCCGACACGGCGTAAGGTTACCTGCAGTCGGTGCGGTCAGGTGGTGCGAGATCACCGCGAAGTGGTCAAGGATGACCAAATACTTTGCGCACCCTGTTCCGGAGATGCTTATTTTGAAAATTCCCGGGAAATCAATTGGCCCGATATGAACTGGACGCCGGATAAACACGCCACGCAAAGCCCCCCCGACCGAACCTCCCAGTCTCGCGGGGCCGGTAAGGAGGCGAAAATTAATAGCGGTAACTGTGATTGAATATAAAATCATGCGCCTTGGCGATATGTAAACCAGGAGATTGAGCATGCTGAAAAAAATAAAACTGCAAGATGCTGTCGGTACGAAACTTGCCCACGATATTACCGAGATTCGCCCCGGTGAATTCAAGGGGCCGGCCTTTCACAAAGGCCATACCGTTTGCAATGAAGATCTGTGCCATCTTCAAAAGCTCGGCAAAAACAACCTGTATGTGATTGATCTCGAGGAGGACGAAATTCATGAAAACCAGGCCGCCGCCATATTGGCAAATGCCCTCGCCGGTGAAGGCATTGCCTGGAAAGATGAACCCCACGAGGGCAAGATCAAGCTGCTGGCAGAAACCGATGGTCTATTTACAGTCGATACGTCTGCCTTGGCCGCATTTAATATGGTGGATGAAGTCATGTGCGCCACCTTGCACAATCACACCCTGGTCAAAAAAGGTGAACAGGTGGCGGCCACACGGGCCATCCCATTGGTCATGAAACGGGTTCGAATCGAGCGCGCTGCTGCCATCGCCCGACAGAGCGGTGCGGTCCTTTCCGTTAAACCCCTGCGGCAGGCCAAGGTGGGCCTGGTGATCACGGGCAATGAGGTATACCATGGATTGATCGAAGACCGCTTTGCGCCGATTCTAACCGAAAAAGTGACCTCATTGGGCTCGACGGTGGACGGAATCACCTTTGCCCCCGATGATGAAAAACGTATTCATGATGCCATTCTAAATCAATTGGATAGCGGATGCGATTTGCTCATGCTCAGCGGCGGGATGAGTGTCGACCCGGATGATGTCACCCGTAAAGGGATAAAAATGGCCGGCGCCACTGAAGTGCACTATGGTTCGGCAGTTCTGCCGGGCGCCATGTTTCTGGTGGCCTACATCGGAGATATACCCTTGCTGGGGGTACCGGCTTGCGGTTTGTATCATCGGATCACGGTGCTAGATCTGGTGCTCCCCCGTATTCTAGCTGATGAGCGCATTGGCAAGGCCGAGCTGGCTTATCTCGGACACGGAGGACTTTGCCGGGATTGTGATGAGTGTGTTTATCCGCATTGCCCGTTCGGCAAATAGAAGCGACTGCGGACACTCATATTGCATCCGACAGCTGTATTGTGATCCGATTAAAAATGCTCACGTAATGATAGGTTGCGCCGGTTGAGCCCGTTGGCCCGTTGCGCCCGTCAACCCGATAGTGTGTTGAAATCGAAAGAAAACCACCTCAACCGGCTCAACTGGCAAACCGGTCAACCTAATATTGAGTCTTTGCCTAAGAACACTGAAGTTCAGTCTCACCGATTAATGGAATTTTAATGCCTAAACTGAAACTAAAATCCAGCCAGTGGATCGTTGATGAAGACGACCATATCATCATCGGCGAAGGCCGGGCGGAAATCCTCAAGAACATCGAAATGACCGGATCCATCAATCAAACCGCCAAAGTAATGAAGATGTCTTACAAAGCCGTCTGGAGTAAAATAAAGACCACCGAAAAGCATCTGGATACAACCATCGTGCATACCGATAGAAAAGAAGGCAGCCGATTGTCCAGGGAAGGCAAGGACCTTCTGGAAAAATACAAACGTTTGAAAGACGAGTGTTTGTCTGCTGATGATCAATTATTCAGCCGTATTTTCGAATAGAAAATATATGATGAATCTCCCCGCCGCAAGCGGACGGCGTATTCAAAAAATGATAATAAATCCTTTCAGGTGAGCAGGAAGTTCCCGTCTTGCATGATTTGTTCGTCGTCCATCCAGATATCAAAATTTCGACCCACACAGTCGATGTGGGTCGTTGATTTCCAAGATTGTCCCGTATGCTCGGCATACGGATTGCCGAAGGCGATATGAATTCCGGGTAATTTTTCATCCTGCAGAATATGGCCGATAATATTTTTTACCCCGGTATTGGTGCCGATGGCAAATTCACCGACACGATCGCTGTTTTCATCCTGCGACGTATATGCTGTAAAATCATCCAGCAATTCTTTATTCGCACATGCCAGGTTTTCTATTCGCGAATCGGCGATTTCAATTGTTAATGGGGTTTTCTCAAGGTCGCCGTATTCTTTACAGAGGTAATCCCCAACGACGCCGTCAACCACAAAAACGCCTTCCCGCCGGGCAGATTGCCCCATTTGTCCGGTGAAATGATGCCGCTGGTTTTGATCCATTTTAATTCAGGTGAAAATTCGGCTTTGATATCGGTGCCGCTTTTTGATTTTGCCCGGACGAATCTGGCTTTGCGCGCTTTTCGGAGTATTTTCAAACTGAGGTCATCGATCTGTTTAAAATCGGCGCGCATGCCTTCGCGCATGATCTGTTTGTTAATATCTACCATGTGCCCGTGGCGGATTTTATGCCGGTTCACCAGGGCCGTCAATGCAATCCGAATTTTAAGTTCCCCGGTTAGCGATAAAGCCGCGAATATGCTTACCTGTGATTGTTTTAAATCATCCAAAATCTGCAGGGGCATGTGGGTAAGAGGTCGGGGCATAAAATCCTCCAGGATAAAAACCCGGTAATCCGATCCGATTTTTTCAATTTCATGAATCAAGGCCGCCGCAATTTCTAGGGTGTCTTGATCGGTAATCAGTGTTAAACGTTCTTCGGGTTGTAGCCTGAGACATACATTTAGGGCATTATAAGCCCCTAGAAGCAATTCAGGATCAAAATCAATGTTCGATAGGTTCTGGTTCATTTTCCTCCTTTTCCATTTCCGATCTCCTTAAGCGGGTCGTTAGGTTGACATAGGCTTCTAAAAGCGAACTCATCGCTCGGACCGTTTAAAACCGGTACGCCCGCGTATTTGGCCTTCTTTAAATCCGCAGCAAGCTCAAGTAAAATTTGATTTCTTAAGACGTAAAATCCAACAATTTCAAAAAATGTCTGTTCTACAGATAATTTACCATTTTTCCTCCCTGTCATCAATAGCATACATCGAAAGGAATCATGGAACATGGCCGTTACACAGAGCAACTTCCGTATTCTTATTGTACCCCCGGAAGTTACTTATTTACCCGACAATATGGGTAACGGCTTTCTTTTGGGTTTAGGCACTTTGATTATTTTTGACAATTACCCGAAATTTTAATAAAATTCTGTAAGATAACAAGTTATTCCAACTGGCTTGAAATATAATGAATTTTAAAACCTTCTGCGATGGAACGCTTTTTGAGATGAAAATTCAACCGACTGTCAGCCCGGAAAAAAAACCCGATCTGATCGGCACCTTGCATCATTATCCAAGTGTGTCGTCCCTGTTCATTAATCCCCGTAATGTTGAAATCTGGCTACCGCCGGATTACGACGAAGGCAATGCCAACGGGTATGCAGTCCTTTATATGCATGATGGCCAAAACCTGTTTGAGTCGCAGAAATCTTTCATCGGTGTCGATTGGGGCATGGATGAGACCATGACGACCCTTAGTCGGGAGAAAGAAATTCGACCGACCATTGTGGCCGCAATCTGGAACACGCCTCAAAGATTGCGCGAATACCTGCCGCAACGGCCCTTTTGCAGTCGTCAATCCCAGCGTTCTATGAGCCGGGTGATAAAGCGTTACGGGGGACCGCCGATTTCCGACAATTACCTGCGATTTATCGTCTACGAACTTAAACCCTTCGTTGACAGCCGCTACCGCACCCGTCCGGAGCGGGAGTTTACCTTTATGATGGGGTCGAGCATGGGGGGATTGATTTCACTGTATGCGATCTGTGAATATCCGCAGGTATTCGGCGGGGCGGGGTGTCTTTCAACTCACTGGCCGATTGCACCCAAGACTTTCAGTGCATTTCTGAAAACGCAGCTGCCCAGACCAGGACAGCACAAAATATATCTGGACTACGGCAGCGAAGCCAATAATGCCGGTTACCGTTTTAGCCAGAAGCATATGGAACATATCTTAAAGGGTAGTGGCTACAAACTGGGGATCGACTGGCTCAGTACCTGGTACGCCGGCGATCCTCACTCCGAAACGGCCTGGCGTGCCCG
>CAMYLH010000458.1 GCA_947259065.1 uncultured Desulfobacterales bacterium | reverse complement strand
TGATTACTCAGGAACCCAGGCGTGCAAAGCGTTGAGAGAGGAAGGATTTATTGTTATTTTAATTAACAGTAATCCGGCAACGATTATGACGGACCCCGAGTTTTCGGACAGGACTTATATCGAACCGCTGCATGCCGAGGCCGTTACCCAGATCATCGAGCAGGAACGTCCGGATGCCCTGCTGCCTACCCTGGGCGGGCAGACCAGCCTCAATCTTGCGGTTGAGCTCGCCGAAAACGGCACACTGGAAGAATACGGCGTCGAGTTGATCGGGGCCAATCTTGAAACCATTAAGCTGGCCGAAGACCGGGAGCTTTTCCGCAACGCCATGCGGGAAATCGGACTAAATGTGCCTCCCGGCGGCTGCGTCCATACCATTGAAGAAGCCCGCGCCCTATGCCGTAATATCGGTTTTCCGCTGATCATTCGACCCGCCTTTACCCTTGGCGGTATCGGCGGTAGCGTCGTTTACAATAAGGAAGAATTTGACAAAGCCGCCCGGTGGGGGTTGAGTGCCAGTCCCGTCAGCGAGATTTTAATGGAACAGTCGGTGCTCGGCTGGAAAGAATATGAGCTGGAAGTCATGCGCGATGGGGCCAATAACTTTGTGATCGTTTGCTCGATCGAAAATTTTGACCCCATGGGGATCCACACCGGAGACAGCATCACGGTAGCACCTGCTCAAACCTTGACCGATGTGGAATATCAGAATATGCGGGATGCCGCCAAATTGATCGTCGCCAGGATCGGTGTTGAAACCGGCGGGGCCAACATCCAATTTGCCTTAAATCCGGCCACCGGAGAAATGATTGTCGTTGAAATGAATCCGCGGGTTTCCCGCAGCTCCGCCCTGGCTTCAAAAGCCACCGGTTTTCCCATTGCCAAGATTGCCGCCAAGCTGGCTGTCGGTTATCGTCTGCACGAAATACCGAACGATATCACCCGCAAAACGCCGGCGAGTTTTGAACCGGCCATTGATTATGTCGTCGTAAAAATTCCCCGCTGGGATTTTGAAAAATTCCCGGATGAAGACCCGCGCCTGACGTCTCAGATGAAGTCCATCGGGGAAGCCATGGGCATCGGCCGGACATTTAAAGAAGCCTTGAACAAAACCCTGCGTTCGCTGGAAAACGGCTGGTCCGGATTTCACGCCATTGATACCGACAGCTATCATCAGATGCCGCGGGAGGTGCTGCTGGATGATCTTCGATCCGGAACCCCCGACCGCATCTTAAAAATCTGGCAGGCTTTGAAAAGCGGAATTTCCCGCGAAGAAATATCGGAAATTTCAGGAATCGATCTGTGGTTTCTTGAAAATCTGTACCAGCTCACCGAATTTGAAACGGAGACCATCGCAGAGTACAAAAAACGAAACACCATCTCCCCCCGGACTCTCGCCCGTGCAAAACGGTTGGGGTTTTCCGATAAACATCTGGCGCTGCTGACCGAAAAAAGCGAAGGGGAAATCAGAAGTTTCAGAAAAGCAAACAGTGTGCGGCCCTCGTTTAAAATCGTTGATACCTGCGCGGCCGAGTTTGAATCATTTACCCCCTATTATTACTCCACCTATGATTGGGAGAATGAATCCATCCCGTCGGATAATAAGAAAGTCATCATACTCGGTGGCGGCCCGAACAGAATCGGCCAGGGAATCGAATTTGACTACTGCTGCGTTCACGGTATTCTGGCCCTCAAATCCCTGGGCATTGAAGCAATTATGATCAACTGCAATCCCGAGACGGTCAGCACCGACTACGATGTGGCCGACAAACTTTATTTCGAACCCTTGACATTTGAAGATGTATTAAGTGTTACGGAGCTCGAAAAGCCGGATGGTGTCATCATTCAATTCGGCGGCCAGACCCCCTTGAAACTGGCCCTGCCGAAGATCGGGATCGCTTCGGGGCCCTGTTGGATTCATTGGATATTCCCCATCCTCAATACGGTACCGCCACATCCATTGACGGAGCCATAGTCGTCGGCAAACGCATCGGGTTTCCACTGGTCGTGAGACCCTCATATGTTCTGGGCGGCCGGGCCATGGAAATCGTCTACGACACCGAGTCCTTGAAACACTACATGCAGCATGCCGTCACGGCCTCCGAAGAGCATCCCGTGCTCCTGGACCGCTTTTTGGAAGATGCCTATGAATTTGACGTGGACGCGATTTCAGATGGGCAGCAAACCGAAATCTGCGGGGTCATGCAGCATATCGAAGAGGCCGGGGTTCATTCGGGTGACAGTATGGCGGTATTGCCGCCTTTTTTGTTAAGCCGCGATCAGCACGAAGATATCAGGGAATACACACGGGCGCTGGCCGAAGCACTCAAGGTAAAAGGTCTTATCAACATTCAGTTTGCCGTCATGTTTGACACCCTATATGTGATCGAAGTCAATCCCAGGGCCTCGCGCACCGTGCCTTTTGTCAGCAAGGCTACAGGGATTCCCATTGCCAAAATGGCCGTTGAAGTGATGGCCGGTAAAAAACTCGATCAGCTCGATTACAACTTCAAGGATCAATTACCCTACGTTGCCGTTAAAGAATCCGTCTTTCCATTTGAACGGTTCGGGCAAACAGATATTTTCTTGCGCCCGGAAATGCGATCCACCGGCGAAGTCATGGGCATTGCTCCTAAATTTGGCGAGGCCGTGTTTAAAGCGTTTCAAGCCGCCGGGATCACTATCCCAAAATTAGGAACCGTGTTTTTAAGCGTCAACGACAACGATAAAGCCCGGGTTCTTGCCATCGCCGAGGGATTGAGAAAATTCGGTTATAAAATCGTGGCAACCCGGGGAACGGCGGAATATCTTTCAAATCGGGGAATTGCGGCGAAGACCGTATTGAAGGTCAGAGAGGGTCGGCCCAATGTCGTGGATGATATTAAAAACGGGCAAATTGACCTTATCATCAACACCCCTTTGGGCCAGCGCTCACGTACGGATGAATACTTCATCGGCTGGACTGCGATTATCAACCGTGTGCCGTTTATAACCACCCTTTCGGCTGCCGAGGCCATCGTGCGGGGTCTCAAAGCTCACAACAACCAGCCGGTCCACTATAAATGCCTGCAGGATTATTACAAGAGTTAGCCCCCCTCAATTTAGGCCTTTAGGGGTCTTTATCTGGCAACATGTTGTAAGAAGATGAGGGTTTCAGGTATCAGCAGTTAGAAATTTGGTGCTTGTGATTTGCTATTTCCGGTTTATCAGGTAGGGTTTATCACTGCATCTTATAAACCATGGAATTTATGTTCATGCCGGCTCCAACGGAAGCAAATACAACGATATCGCCGGCAAGTAACGCATGATTATTGAGCTGTCCCCGCTGTATCAGATCGAGCATTGTCGGCAAGGTTGCCACCGAACTGTTGCCAAGCCAGGAGATGGTCATCGGCATAATGTGCTCGGGGATATCTTCTATTTTGTACAACTTAAACAGCCTGGCCAATATCGCCTCATCCATTTTCTGATTCGCCTGGTGTATCAGAACTTTTTTCACATCGCTTAACGTCAATCCAGCCTTGTCAAGGCTCTGTTTTACCACTTCGGGAACGGTTCTGACGGCATATTTATATATCTCATGACCCTGCATTTTGATGTAAAGTTCATCACCACTATGGTTAGGATTATATGATTTACCGACCCCTAAGAGATACGCTTTATCATAAGTATCGGATCTTGTGACATGCGATAGAATACCACTGTCCATATCTGCTGCTTCCACCAAAGTGGCTCCGGCTCCATCAGAATAGATCATACCGTCCACATCATGAGGATCGGATACCCGCGACAACGTCTCCGCTCCGATAACCAGTACTTTTTTTGCATCACCGGACTTTATATAATAATCGGCAATGGTCATCCCGTGCAACCACCCCGGACAGCCAAAAGGCACATCATAGGCAATCGTATATGGATTTTTGATTCTCAGTTTATGCTTCACCCTGGCGGCGATGGTTGGAACCATATCGGGTATAATGTTATCCGCCTTAAGATCACCAAAATTTTGCGCAACGATAATGTAATCGAGGCTTTCCCTGTCGATACCATCGAGGGCACATTCTGCAGCCATAAAAGATATATCGGAAACATTCAGACTGTCTTCTACATATCTTCTCTCACGAATGCAGGTGATTTCTTGGAGCTTGTTGACGATATCCGCTGTTGATTTTGCTATCTTCGTCCCGTCCGCTTCATAGAATTCATTGCGAAGAAACTGCCGGTTAGGAACTTTTACAGTCGGAATATAGCTGCCGGTTCCGGTTATAATCGAATTTATCATAATGAATTAAATATAACCAAAAAAACCTACGATTTCAATGATCGGCTAGATTTTTTGAGCTTTTAATTATACCTAAGACGAGCGATGTTATGCGAAGAGATAGGCCGATATCTTGATGCGGCAGGGCATGCAAAAGCAGTTCCGATGTAGAAACTGTCGTCTCTATCGGACTGAATTATGTATAAATAATATGTCATAAAATAAGAGAGGCCTGTCACCTTTTCACCTAATGACAAGCCTTAATAAAAATGGCGGGAGCGACGAGACTCGAACTCGCGACCTCCGGCGTGACAGGCCGGCGTTCTAACCAAACTGAACTACGCCCCCATATGTTTTGTTTAGCCGTCCCCATTCTGATTTACGAGAAATATTTCAGGAGACTCGAACTCGCAGTCTCCCTCTCTGCACTGACGGGCTGCTCTGACCAAACTGGACCATCTTTGCATGTGAAATTTGATTGAGTCAGCATCGACCACTTGAAGGCAAGTGGTAGGCGGAACAGGGCTTGAACCTGTGACCCTCGGCTTGTAAGGCCGATGCTCTCCCAACTGAGCTACCCGCCCTTGACAACCTCCTGGCTTTAATCGTGAGACCAGGATAGTTAACAATTTCAACCCATCTTGTCAAGTCCAAATTAGCTATGAAATAATTTTAATAGCAAAGTGGGTAACTTTCATCGAAGACCAAAAAATGAAGGATGCCATAAATTGAAATTTGATCCCTACACCAGCGGTCTAGGTTTCCCGGAATTTTCAACCGTTATTTCAAAGGGGATATCCACTTTCTTAAAAATAGCTTCCCCTTCCTCCTGGATCAAGGCATAACCAAGCACTTCATTTTGGGAACATCTCGTAAATCTTTTTCGTTTTCTTTGGGGATAAGAATCTTTTTGATACCGCCGCGATGCGCCGCAATGATTTTTTCTTTCAAGCCGCCGATAGGAAGCACCCGACCGCGTAAGGTAATCTCACCGGTCATGGCGATATCGCGGTAGACAGCGCGTTTGGTCAATGCCGACACCAACGATGTACACATGGAAATACCGGCTGAAGGGCCGTCTTTGGGAATGGCCCCTTCAGGAATGTGGATATGAATGTCATATTCCTTATAAAACTTATCTTCAATCATCAGATTGGCAGCGCGGGAACGAACGTAACTCAGGGCAGCCTGGGCTGATTCCTGCATGACTTCGCCAAGTTTGCCCGTTACGGTCAGTTTTCCTTTACCGGGCATGATCAAAGTTTCTATGAAAAGCAGCTCGCCACCCACTTGGGTCCAAGCCAGTCCGGTCACCATGCCGACCTGGTCTTTTTCCTCAACCTGTTCCTGGCGGAATCGATACGGACCCAGGTATTTTGCAACAGATTTTTCGGATACCCTGAATTCGATCTTGCCGGTTTCTTTCAAAACTTCACGGGCCAGCTTGCGACATATCGAAGAAATTTCTCGCTCAAGGTTTCTCACACCGGCTTCACGGGTATAGCGCCGGATAAGTGTCATAATCGAATTTTTCGAAAAGGTAACATTTTTATCTTCAAGGCCATTGTTTTTAATCTGTTTCGGGACCAGAAAGCCCTCGGCGATATGATATTTTTCATATTCGGTATAGCCGGGCAGCCGAATAATCTCCATACGGTCCTGCAGGGGCAGTGGAATGTCCGGCAATGTGTTGGCGGTGGTGATAAAAAAGATATCGGACAGATCATAGTCCATATCCAGGTAATGGTCATTGAAGCTGAAGTTCTGTTCCGGATCCAGAACTTCCAGAAGGGCTGACGATGGGTCACCCCTGAAATCCATACTCATTTTGTCAACTTCATCCAGGCAAAAAACGGGATTATTGAAACCCGCCTTCTTCAGGGATTGGATAATTTTACCCGGCATCGCTCCGATATAGGTCCTGCGATGTCCCCTGATTTCGGCTTCATCCCGGACACCGCCGAGAGAAAGGCGAATATATTCCCGACCGGTGGCTCTCGCAATGGATTTAGCCAGCGATGTCTTTCCGACGCCCGGGGGGCCGACAAAACACAAAATCGGGCCACGGATTTTTTTGACCAGAGCTTGAACCGCCAAATATTCCAATATACGTTCTTTTGGTTTCTCGAGTCCGTAATGATCTTCATCGAGTATTTCTTCGGAGTTGTCGAGGTCATCCCCGACTTCGGTTTTTTCATACCAGGGCAGACTGATAATCCAGTCGATGTAGTTGCGAACCACGGTGGCCTCAGCCGACATGGGCGTCATCATCTTTAGTTTCTTCAGCTCCTGCTCGACTTTCTCAGTGGCCTCTTTGGACATTTTTTTATTTTTTATCTTTTCTTCAAGTTCCCTGATTTCATCAGCTGCGTCATCTTCGGCACCCATCTCTTTTTTAATGGCACGCATCTGCTCATTCAAATAATAATTTTTCTGAGTCTTTTCCATCTGCTCCTTGACCCGACTTTTAATGCGCTGATCCATCCTGAAAACTTCGATCTCCATTTTTATCAGACTCAAAAGCAGCGCTATTCGATCGGACAAACTGACTGTTTCCAGGAGCCGTTGCTTGTCTTCGATTTTAAAAGAGAAATGTGCGGCCACGGTGTCGGCTACCTGGGAAGGGTCTGTAATGGCGGATACATTCGATATCAGCTCTTTGGATATGCTCTTGTTCAACTTGGCATATTCTTCAAAACCGTCCTGAATGGACCGGCTTAATGCTTCTCCCTCTGCATGAGGAAGCTCGGGTGTGAGGATTTTTTCCAGTTCTACTTGAAAAAAATCCTTATTGTCTATAAAGCGGGATATCCTTGCGCGGGATTTGCCTTCCACCAGTGCTTTTACCGTGCCGTCCGGCAATCGCAGAAGCTGCAGCACTTTACCGATGGTTCCCACACCGCTGATATCTTGTTCCCCGGGATTATCAATGCCGGCCTTAATCTGGGTGGCAAGGAACACATTCTTGTCCTTGTTCATCGCATCGGATAGCGCATTCACAGATTTTTCGCGTCCCACAAAAAGGGGGGCGACCATATGGGGAAAAACGACGATATCCCTCAGAGGCAAAAGCGGCAAAAGTAATTTTGAAGAACCAGGTTCTTCGTCTTTAAAAAATTTCGGAATATTCACCATGGTAATGACATCTCTATGGTTAAGGTTAAAAGGTTGGTATCTTTAAATTTACGTCAATTCCAAAGGGATAATGACAGGGGCCGCTCATGCTTGCTTTTTAGTCTGTTCGTATAGCAAAATCGGGGATTCGTTGTTCAACACGACTTCTTCACCGATGACGCATTCTTTAACATTTTCAGCAGATGGCAGTTCATACATGATATCGAGCATGCAGCTTTCCATAATCGCCCGCAACCCGCGGGCACCTGACTTTCGCTTGGTAGCTTCTCTAGCAATAGCCGCCAGTGCGCTGTCGGTCAGCCGTAGGTTAACCCCTTCCATATCAAATAGCATTTTAAACTGCTTGAGCAGCGCATTTTTCGGCTCTTTCAGTATCCGGATCAGGGCATCTTCGTTTAATTCCCCCAGGGTGGC
>CAMYLH010000457.1 GCA_947259065.1 uncultured Desulfobacterales bacterium | reverse complement strand
GGTCTTGACAAGCAGTGTTTTGGCCACACCGGGCACACCTTCGATTAAGGCGTGGTTTCCTGAAAAGATAGCTATCAAGGCCTTGTCTACAACAGACTCCTGCCCAATGATGACCTTGGCGACTTCCTGCTTGGTTCGGATCAGTGCTTTTTTCAATAGTTCTGTTTTTTCACTCATTATCTTTTGTCCTCTGAATTGTTCTGCTGATGTTGCGATATCCATTCACAGCATCCATTCTATTTTTGGCAGAAGGTGTTTGCGTTCGAAGTATTTCTTTCACACCTTCAAATACTTCGGGTTGAACGCGCTTATCTTTTTTAAACGTCCGCTCCCATTCCTGCCCGCAAACCTGAAGGATTTCAGCGCGTGGGATATTGCGGCGCAGCATGGAAATGAGTCCCTGGGTATAATCTTTATCCGATACGACATCGGCCCCGGATGGAATGTCATCTTTGCGGGGCGGCACAAAATAAACGACATTTTTCCAGACAAACAACAAGGCCATTACGGCCAGTACCAGAAAAACCCAGTGAAACCGGTAGTGCCTGAGCAGAGCGGCCACCGACGGCTGTTTAAAAATTCCGAAGTGGGCTTCGTCGAATATGATATTGGAGTGACGCCCCAGCAGATGAACAAGCAATTGGGGTTGCCGCTCGGACCGCAGCGCTTCGTTGCTGATGAAAAAGGAATCCGCACACAGCACCAGGCTGCCCTTACCAAACGGTCGTTCGATCATCACCGCACGCCCTTCACTGGAGTAAAGCACCTGCCAACTCTTATCAAGCAAATCGAAATACAGATTTGAATGCCAGGAGATGACCGCAGGGAGATTGTGCCGGTTTGAAACGGCATCGAGGGCCAAATAGTTGCCATCTTTGACCGGCAGATTTTGGTTGAATTCAAATCCAATGCCCCAGTGGTTTTTGAGGGAAATCAGGCCATTTTTCTTTGACTCTTGCGGGCATTCGACATTCTTCGCTTTTTGAGATTCCGGTGTTTTTTTCAGTTTAGCCTTTTCTTCATGTTTCTGGTTCAGCGGCAGAAAAGACAGTACCAGTCTTCCGCCTGATTCTGCCAGACGATCGAAGACCTCGATCAATTCCTGCGGCACCTTATCGTAGTTATCGGCCGATGTCCCCAAATAAAAGAGAGTGGTGTCGGGTTTCGGCTTGAAAGAATGCAGAAAGCGGTAATTGCGGTGCAGGTCAATATCACCGAGATTTTCCAGACTTTCGTAAAAAACCCGGGTTCCCAGTGGGTCGCTGCGCAGGGAAGAATATGCCGGATAAACATCGCCGGTTTGAAAACGCAGAACAAACAAATGACCAACGCCAAACAAAAAAGCGATCAGCAGTAAAGCCAACAGGACTGTTCGTATGGTGTTGGTTCTAATCAAATGTCAAAATCCTTTTCTGGTTTGTTGCGAACTCATCAAAGTCGGAGCGTCGGATGCGGTACATGCCGTACCAGACCCGTTCAAACAGATTCAGACTTTTAGAAAAAATGACTAGTAGCTCTTTACGTTCGTGGGCCCTTCGCCTTAACTCCCGCTCATATTCCCGGTTGGATTTATATATTTCGATGGTAATCATTTCGTGTTCCGCCAGATACGCCAGCGTGGCCAGATAGAGTGCACGCATGGCCAGGCGCAACTCTTTTTTGACGGTAAACTCCTCTGCCAGCATCAGCCAGCGATTGGCCGGAAGATCATCGGCTTTCGTGCTTTCATCGTTCAGATCGGGCAAAGGTGCAACGCCGGCAGCAGCCGCTTCGATAGGTTCTGTTCGGTGGCGGCGCCAGATACGAATAAACACGAAGGTCAGGATGGCTATAGATAGAAGTAACAGCAAAATTAACACAGCTCGTACGGGGGTTATCCAGTTTTTATTCGTAGAGGCCTGTTTCTTATCCGGCTTCGGCAGCAGATTTTCCAGCCATTCGAAGAATTGGGTGATCCATTTCTCAAGGGCCCGCACGCCTTTGGCGAGCACATCCAACAGCCATTTAATCGCGGCTTCAAGCGGACCCTTGGCTTCCTGTTCTCCATCCTGTATTGTTTCGCGGGGCATGCGCCAGGCAAACTGACGCTGTTTCAGGGTTTCTTCAATGGATCGATCCAATTCCCCAGGGGATAGCGGGGCGGGCTGCCCGGCAAGGCAAATCAGCGGCGTGGCGCACGAAACCACGACCACCAGTCCCAGCGCCAGTTTTTTTACGCCGACCATCAGGTGGTTAAGTTCTTTCTTAAGATCTTCTCCGGATTTAAGGGCGGAGCCATAAAAGCTTCGCACCACGTATACCGCTTTAATAAATGGATCCAGACACAAATAGGTCATCCCCATCATAGCGATCCAAAACGTTGTATTGAGAATCATCCGCATGCCGCTCAAGGTAAATATGGAATCAATGCCAAACAGCGATTTTGCCATCTGGGGAATGATATAGGCCGTAATGGAAAGGTTTAGAAAAATCACGCCGCCGAATATCCAGAATATCGCGATTAACAAGTGGTTCTGACGGGGCCAAAGTCTGGACTGCCGCCAGGCCCATTTACAGGTGGACTTGACGGTCTGGGTGTCCTCTGCTCCATGAACTGCGGCATTCTGATAAAACGCGTAGCAAAACCCATAAGGAATCAGCATCACACCGGCGATGGGTAAGACGATGAACCGAGTCGATTGAATCAGGGATTGAGTGGCCGCAACTGAGGCTATTCGGCCTAAAGACCACTTGTACTGCCGTTCACCGGCTATCTGAGCCCTCAGCCGCTGCGCGAAGACGGTCTGCCAGAATTTCATCCAGGCATATAAAAAAGCAAGGCCCAGAGCAGCCATGGCGCTGTGATCTCCGGCGTTTGCGCTGCGACTCATATCCGCCCAGAAGTACATCAATCCGAGAACAAAGGGAGCGCCGCCCAGGTAATAGCTGACAAGCAGGCTACCCGGCGCGGATCGCAGTAAATGAACCGCCTCTTCGATGATGCGGATGGCACTCTTGTGATGTTTCTTTTGTCCCGCTTTCATGATCCTGTCCACCAACCGGACTGCCATAGGGTTCCTTCATGGAAAGAGGAGGGGAAGGCCAGAAGAAATTGAGCGAGATAGTAAAAGAGGATGTACAATAACAATAATCCGGAAAAAAAATGACCCAGGCGGAAAAGCCATTGAAAGCGGTTCGATCCGGTGCCGTCGGGCTTGAGCCTCTTGCCGAGGCATGCACTCCCGGCAGAAAAAGCTGCCGCACTCTGGACATCGAGCCACCGCTTCGCGAAATTGATGATGGTGACAGCGCTGGTGTGTCAGGTCTGGCATAGGGGTTTCACTTGTCAGTATTTTTATTTAATGTCATTCTGCCTGAGACTATGAAAAAATTCAGCCGCTCCAAGAAATGCCTAAAATGTCTAAAATTAAAAGTGACTAAAATTAAGGAATTCTGTCATTTTAAGGTTTAGTCAGAAAGTCCGATCTTTTGGTAGATAGGGCAAGTGACGTCGAGGCCGAACGGTTATACTGCGTTTCGTTCCTGCACGCTATCTTCAACTAACGAATATCAAGCATTTACCAAGATAGGTTGTGAAAGGGCAAAACCCAATAAATGATGCAGCCGGATTTTTACTCAAATGCTATTTTGTAAATTAGATGGAGTGAAACGATACAATAATTTTAGTCATTTTTAATTTTAGTTCATTTTAGCTCAATTTCTCTTCTACCCCGGCTATTGGTTTGTTGGAAACTGCTGACCGGTATGATGGTACCACCCCTGTGGCTGTTTGTTCTCTTGCCATGCTGCCGGATTGTTTCAGCATGAGCAGTCCCGGAATACCGAGAAAAAATGCGCCGCAAATCGTAAAAATATTAAAGCCCAGCACCAGAGGATTTTCCCAGGGTGAAAGGCTGGACATGGATTTAAATATTTCCCATTGGTTG
>CAMYLH010000456.1 GCA_947259065.1 uncultured Desulfobacterales bacterium | reverse complement strand
CCTTACGCGCAAAAAAAGCTTTTATCTGCGACATGGACGGGGTAATTTACCATGGCAACCAGCTACTGCCGGGGGTTATAAAATTCCTCGATTGGCTAAGGAAGGAACACAAGAAGTTCCTGTTCCTGACTAACAGCAGCGAGCGTTCGCCCAGGGAACTTCGCGAGAAAATGCTGCGCCTGACGGTGCATATAAACGAGGAGCATTTTTACACCAGCGCACTCGCCACCGCCGAGTTTCTGGCCCGGCAGTGCCCGGACGGCAGCGTCTTTGTGATCGGAGAAGCCGGTCTCACCAAAGCGCTGTATGACGCCGGCTTTTCCATGAACGACACCAATCCCGATTATGTCGTGGTCGGTGAGACGAGAAATTACAGTTATGACAGGCTGGAGCGCGCCGTCCATCTCGTGGGGAACGGGGCAAAACTGATCGGTACCAACCCGGATTTGACCGATCCGACCGAAAAAGGGGTTGTCCCGGCCACAGGAGCGCTCATCGCACCGATCGAGCTTGCCGCCGGCTTAAAGGCCTACTTTGTCGGAAAACCCAATCCTTTGATGATGCGCCATGCCCTAAAAAGGCTGGGCTGTCGCCGCGAAGAGACAGTCATCGTAGGGGATCGCATGGACACCGATATCATTGCGGGCCTCGAATCGGAGATCGAAACCGTGCTGGTCCTAAGCGGTGTAACCAGCCGGGAGGACCTCCATCGCTTCGCCTACCGCCCCCGCTACATACTGGACGGCGTTGGCGACATCGTGCCGTAACGGGAGCAAATGAGAGGTCAGGAAAATGAACTGCAAAGCTTGTCATTCTGGAATGTTGCGCGGGAAGATCACTAATCATCCAAAAAAAACAAAATTAAGATGACACCGTAAAAACCGAATGATTTATGAGGATTTGCTAAAGCCAACAGACGCAGCGATCCCGGAATAAATGAATTCATGGTTATGGTCCAGTCTAAAAAGCGCTGATCTTTCTCATTTCCGAATGCATTTTGAAGATCCGGCTCTCGGCCTCCTCACTGCCAATCAAAATTAGCTCATTGTTTTCGCCAAAGCGATAGGACGGTTCCGGATTGATACACATTGCCTCCCGGTCGCAGATGGCAACCACGTTGCAGCCCGTTTGGGAACGAATCTCGCTTTCAGCGAGGGACTTACCGACATAGGACGGGGGCACAACAACACGAAATATGTTTAATCCCTCGGCCAGCATTAAAAATTCATCAGGCTTGAGCAGGTTGAGGATGGTATTCGCCGCCATGGAAGCATACGACATTACCAGGTCCGCACCGGCAGTGTGTAATTTGGATATATTCCTTTCGAGGTTCGCTCGACTGATGATCTGTATATCGGGACGTAGTCTGCGGCAGTAAATGGTTAGGTAAATGTTGGTTGGATCGTCATGGGTGGTAATGACTACCGAAGGAGCCTCTTTGATTCCGGCCTGCATAAGGGTTTTGATGTCAGCGGCGCTGCCGTAGATATACCGCTCATCTTCAATAAGTTTTTGTTTTTTTTCGATGATTCGGTAATCAATGTTGCGCTCCATCAAGGCATCGCCGGTAGCCCGGCCGACCCGGCCACCGCCCAGGATCAATACCGGGGCCGGGTATTTTTTATCCCTGCCGAACTTTTCGTCATAGTCATTTAACTGGTCAGCGGAACCGGCCAGCAGGAGAAGAGTTGTGGGATTGAGGGGGGTTTGAGCGGTGGGTATGTTAAATCGACCACGTTCCCATACGCCTACCACATTAATTCCGATCGTCTCGCGTAGCCTGCTTTGCAGAAGGGTTTTGCCAACAAGAGATGTTCTCATGGCCGGGGCCTCTGCGATCAGAAGTGATTCGATCTTGCCGATAACGTTTGCCCTTGTGGATGTGCCGAGAACCCTGCGTGCCAATGATTGCCCCAGCATTTTGGTGAATTGATATACATTCGTGCTTCCAGCCAGTTCGAGAATGTCAACGGAGTCGTCAAGATCAGCATTTGCAACGATGGGGACCGTTTGAGAAATCTCACGAACTGTAAAGGCGATGTTGGTATTCATCATGTCTTCGACATTGGCGACCACAAGAGCGGCATCTTCAACCTTCAAGCGCCGGTAAGTCTGCGGATCACCCAAATCACCTACAGCCACCTTGAAATTTAAATCCTGAATTTCCAGCGCCTTTTGCACATCTTCGACCACGATAACGTATTCATGCTGATATTGGTCAAATTTTTCGGCCAGGTTTATCGTAACCGGATCATAGTTCGTAAGGATGACATGGTCTTTGGTACCCTCGGGCAATTCCCGCGGCGCTCTAGCCCTGGCCTGGGCGTCCAGCCAGGGTAAATAGAAGAACTGGATAAAAGTGAAGGGAAGCATCGTGAGGAGGAACACAATTCCCGACATAAGCACAATAAGCGAGAACACCTTGCCAAGATCAGTGGCAAAAGTAATATCACCAAAACCAAGTGTGGACATAACCGTTAGCGTCCAATAAAAGCCGGTGATCCAACTAAATTCTCTATTCTCAAATATCATCAGGAAGTGAAACAGGGTACTGTAGACGGTAACCATTGCAGTCAGAACGATGAAAAATTTTATTAATGCCCAAATGTTGCGCTCCTGTTTTTTGGTAATTAAATGGATGATTTCGCTGAAAATAAGCTTCATAGCAGTGGTCCGAATTTATAAAATATCAGATAATTGCTCTTGTTTTTTGCTAGGGCCGCCAGCGTTCCATCATGTCATCCACCGCGACAATTAACCGACTAAGGTCTTTTGCACCGCTGGGATATTCGGTAAGAGCGACGACAATATATTTGTGTTCATCGCGAACAATAATCCCGCTATCAGAGTGAAAGTGCTTCCATGTGCCGGACTTACGGTAGATCTGGGCCGACGGGCGGTCTTTTAGTCCCTTCACAAACTTGTGTTGAATACTTGTTTCCGACAGTATTCCTTTCATTTCTTTGCCTAATTCTGGCGAAACCAGCCGGTCTGTCGCCAGCAGATAATAGAATCGAGCAACCTGCATAGCTGTAGCGCCATGCGAGATGTTGTGAAGAGGATCTCGTTTCCAAACCGGCCCTCCACTGTAATCTTTGCCTACCCACAATCCTCCATTGAACTCAGGATCATATAAACGAAAACGATCTGACTGTAAGATGGCAGATAAGTTGGCTATTCCTAGTTGTTTAAGAATCGCGGTGGCCGCTGGGTTTGAAGAGTTCCTAATCATATGGGTAAGTGTTGTTTTCGTTTCCCCGTCAAGCAGCATTTTGCCTTGTTCAATCTGAACAAACGCTCCTAGGAGGATTGCTATTTTGGGTAAGCTAGCCACGTACATCATCTCATCAC
>CAMYLH010000455.1 GCA_947259065.1 uncultured Desulfobacterales bacterium | reverse complement strand
TCTTATTTTTAGGTTTCATCATGGATAACCTTACCGGGGGACCCTTTGGGCTTTACCTGACCACCTATTTCTGGCTATATGTCGGTGTGAAAGGGATCACCACATTTATTCAGGTCGGAAATCGTCTGCTTATAATTACGCTTATTGTTGCCGGCGGCGTGTTGTTTGAGAACCTCATTCTATTAGGGGCGTTTGCCATTTTGGGATCCAGACAGCAGTTTGCCGGTGATGCTCTTAAAATCGTCATTGTCCAAGTTCTTTGGGCAACCTTTACCGGTGCTTTATTTCTGCTCTTTTTTAGAAACGCGCAAAGCAGGCTTGGTGCCGGTTTCAAAGGGATTAATGCCCGCACAAAAGAGCAGGGATAGCTAACGGATTGACGATTTAAGATTGAAGAATGAATATTTAAGGTCTCAACTTTCAATTCAACAGAAACCCCGTGGATAAATATTTAAAAACTGCAGATAGCGATTGGTACAAACAACGCATTACCGGTGTCATGATATGTGTGCTGGTGGCCTTTACGGTTCTTTTGCTGCGGCTTCTTTATCTCCAGATCGTAATGGGTCAAGAATACCTAACCCTATCCCTTAACAACAGAATCAGACTGCAGAGCATTGATCCGCCCAGGGGGCTGATCTACGATCGCAATAACCAAGTATTGGTGGAAAATCGACCCTCTTTTAACGTTACGATTACCTTAAAAGATGCCCGTCCTGTAGAAAAGACCATCAACAAACTGGCCGATTATCTCGATGTCCCCTTTCAGGAATTAATGCAAAAATTGTCCTCCAGCAAAGGTATTTCTGCATACAAACCCATCCTCTTGCAGCAGGATATCGGTCGAAATGCCCTGGCTTCCATCGAGGCCCATAAATACGACCTTCCCGGCATAGCGATCGACGTGAAGTTGCTGAGACATTATTTAAATGTAAAAGATGCGGCGCATTTGATTGGATATTTAAGCGAAATTAATTCAACGGAGCTTGCCGGTGGAAAATATCCGGAACGGCGCAGAGGTGATTTCATCGGTAAGTTCGGTGCTGAAAAAGCTTTTGAAAAATATCTTCAGGGGATACGCGGTGGGCGTCAGGTGGAGGTCAACGCCAACGGTCGGGTGGTGAGGGTGTTGAAAACGGTAACTGCCAAACCTGGGCAAAATATCCATCTAACCATTGATCATGCATTACAAAAAAAAGCCGAGTCACTTCTGCGAGGTGTTGCCGGGGCTGCGGTGGCCATGGATCCGGGATCGGGCCGTATTCTGGCTTTAGCCAGCAGCCCTTCCTTTGATCAGAACTATTTTGCAAGCGGTATGTCTCATGAGCAGTGGGATTCACTAAGATCCAATCCATTTCGACCCATGGAAAATAAGGCTATCCAGGGTGAATATCCTCCCGGTTCCACGTATAAAATTATTACCGCACTGGCCGGCCTGGAGGAGGGCGTCATCGATGAATCAACTGAATTTTTTTGCCCGGGGTACCACAGATTCGGTAATCGCATATACCGGTGCTGGAAAAGAGGTGGCCATGGAGAGGTTAATATCGTCAAAGCCTTGGCCGAGTCCTGCGATGTTTATTTCTACCAGGTAGGCCAATTGTTGGGGGTTGATCGACTGGCCTGGTATGCAAAAGCAAGTGGTCTGGGATCTCGCACCGGGATCAACCTGGGTAAGGAGAGCAGTGGACTGATCCCAACAGCAGCCTGGAAAAAAAAACGTACTGGAATTTCATGGCAGAGGGGCGAAACCCTGTCGATTGCCATCGGTCAAGGATTTAATCTAGCAACACCACTGCAAATGGCGGACTTGACTTCGGCGATCGCTAACGGTGGGACGAGATACAGACCCATTATACTAGAATCAATCACCACAGCTGACGGTCGTAATGTGTACCAAAGCGAAACTCAGGTTATCGGTAAGGTGCCTTTGAGCGCGCCCAGCCTGGAATTGGTGAGGAAAGGATTGTGGGAGGTCGTAAACGGAGACAAGGGCACTGCCAGGGGTAGCCGGCTGGCCGATATTGAAATCAGCGGGAAAACCGGAACCTCCCAGGTCATTAGCCGTAAAAAAGATGACACCAGATCCGAAGAAGAGCGGCCGGCGCATCAGAGACCTCATGCCTGGTTCATCGCCTTTGCGCCATCCACGGCGCCTGAAATCGCCGTGGCCGTTCTGGTTGAACATGGAGAGCACGGCTCCAGCGCTGCGGCCCCGATTGCAACAGAATTAGTTAAGACATTCTTGAGAGCCGGGCGGCCGGTTGACCAGGCATCAACAGACCAAGATCGGGTTGCTGAAGAAGGTGAAAGCGGTTAGATGAATATAACGATAAATGAGCTAAAATTAAAAATTGCCTAAAATTTTGGAATCGCTGCGCTCTATCTTTTAAAATTAACCTATGGAGCCTGACCTTCGGTAAACTTAGTTTCTATGGAACCAAAAGAAACGAAATCGCCGGCGGTTTAGTAATTAAACCGATAGAATACATTAAATTTAGGCATTTTAGGCATTTTATAATTTTAGACATTTAATGACGGTATATTTTGAACTTAGCCAAAAAAGGTCTTGCCAAAAAAACCACGAAAATTAAAATTTAGGGCCTTAAATACCATGTTTGACCGACGACTTTTACAATATTTTGATTGGGGCCTGTTGGGTTTGGCAATTCTGATCGGATGTTCCGGCCTGCTGGTACTGTACAGCGCGGTTAGTGCTGAAACCCCCGCACCGCAAATGACCATTTTTTATAAGCAACTCATCTGGTTTTCAACCGCATTGATTGCAATGGTGGTTTCTTTTTCCTTCAACTATAAATTGCTGGATCGCTGGGGACAGATAATTTACATAGGCTGTATCATTTTGCTGATATGGGTTCTTTTTTTTGGCAAATCCGCCGGTGGTTCCAGACGCTGGTTGGCGCTCGGTCCTATTTCCGTTCAACCTTCAGAGCTGGCTAAAATTGCGATTATGATTGCGCTTGCCAGGTATTATTCAAAGGATGCCCATACCAGAGGGTTTACCCTGCGGGAGATTTTTAGACCGGCCATCCTTACTTGTATCCCCTTTGTTTTGATTTTAAAACAGCCCGATTTAGGTACGGCGGGATTACTCTTACTCATCGCAGGCTCTATTACCGTTTTTGTCAAAATAGAGCGGCGTTCGTTTATTTATTTATTAGTGTCCTCTGCCGCGGTCGTTCCCATGGTGTGGTTTTTTTTAAAAGATTACCAGAAGCGGAGGATCCTGGTTTTCCTCGATCCGGACCTCGATCCATTGGGAGCAGGCTACCATATCATTCAATCTAAAATTGCTATCGGTTCAGGCATGATTTCCGGCAAAGGGTTTTTAAAA
>CAMYLH010000454.1 GCA_947259065.1 uncultured Desulfobacterales bacterium | reverse complement strand
TTATGAATATACAAAACGTTCGGCTTTCTCAAAGGACTATAGACTATCAGGGCAAATAACCGGCGCTGCCATTTCCATAATGAACAACATTTGTGAAGGATTCGATTCGAGATCAAACAAGGAGTTCATCCGATTTTTAACGTATTCAAGACGATCTTGTTCTGAAGTGCAAAATTGTTTGTATATCGCTTTCGATCAAACCTACATTTCAAAGGATGAATTTCAAAATACTTATGACCACTGTGCAAAAGTCCGCAAGATAATTGATGGTTTAATCCGATACCTAAAAAACCATTAAACCGGCCAACCGGCTCAACCGGCTCAACGGACCAACGGGCCAACCGGCCAACGGGCTCAACCGGCTCAACCTACTACTATGATCCCATTAACCGTTCGATCCAGCTACTCCCTCATGTGGGGGACATCGTATGTCAAACAGGTTTGTCTGACAGCCAAGCGCCTGGGCTATGATCGTCTGGCACTGACCGATACCGACAATCTCTACGGACTGTGGCCGTTTTTGAGAACCTGCAAGCGCGAAGGTCTGACACCCATTGTCGGAGCGGAAGTCACCGACCCCCATCGCAGACAGCGCGCCGTGTGCCTGGTGGAAGATGACACCGGCTATCGCAACCTCTGCCGTCTGCTCACCCGCCGACACATGGCGACGGACTTCGATCTGAAAATGGTCCTGCCGAATTATGCCACCGGTCTGACGGTATTGACCCAAGACGCCGATCTTTTGCGCACCTGGCATTCGACCGGGGTGACGGTGGTGGCCGCCATGCCGCGCAAACCCCTGCCTCCCACCCATGCGCTGCGTCGCGTCGCAAAATATCTGGGGGTATCCCTGGCGGCAACACCGGGAAGCTTTTTTCTGCAGCCCCGGGATACGTCCGTTCACCGTCTGCTGCGAGCCATCGACCGCAACACCTCATTTTCGCGTCTGGCCGCCGCCGATGTTGCGCCGGCAGATGCTTGGTTGGCCACACCTGAAGAATACAGCCGCCGGTTTGACATCTGTCCGCAAGCCATCCGGGCAACCTACAAAATTGCCGAGCGCCTGACGTTTACAGGTCCGCAATTCGGCATTGTCATGCCACCACTGGCGGGCGGAAACGGTGCCGATCCGGCCCGACGCCTGCGTCGGGCTGCTTATGTCGGTGCCCGCAAGCGGTACGGGCAGGAACTTAGCGAAGCAGTCGTGGAGCGGCTCGAACACGAACTTCACAGCATTACGGGTATGGGATTTGCGGCCTATTTTTTCATTGTACAGGATATCGTCCAACACAGCCCGCGTACCTGCGGCCGTGGTTCCGGAGCCGCATCCCTGGTGGCTTATTGCCTCGGAATCACCAATGTCTGCCCGCTCAAGCATAATCTGTATTTTGAACGTTTTTTAAATCCCGGTCGCACGGATCCGCCCGACATCGATGTCGATTTCGCCTGGGACGAACGCGATGACGTCCTGGAGGCAGTGTTGCATCGGCACCGGGGCCACGCGGCCATGGTGTCCAATCACGTGCTGTTTCAGCCGCGCATGGCTATCCGGGAAGTCGCCAAGGTATATGGGCTGACGGACGGTGAGATCGGCCGGGTTTCCAAACGGCTGCCGCGGTTCTGGCGCGCCAAAGAATCCGAGCCCGAATTGCTGACCGGGCTCAAACAACGCCCGGAGTCAAAAGCCCTGGGATTTCCGCATCCGTGGCCGGAGATCCTGGCCTTTGCCCAGCGGATCATCGGCACACCGCGCTATTTGTCCGTCCACCCCGGCGGCGTCGTTATCACGCCCCGCCCCATTGACGAGTATGTGCCGCTGGAACGTGCCCCCAAGGGCGTGCCCATCATCCAATGGGAAAAGGACGCCACTGAAGATGCCGGTCTGGTCAAGATCGACCTGCTGGGAAACCGCAGTCTGGGAGTCATCCGGGATGCGATCGGCAACCTGCGCACCAACGGCGTGGCCTTTGATGAGTCTCGTTGGGAGCCGGAAGACGACCTTACCACCCAGCAAGCCCTGGCCCAGGGCCGCACCATGGGCTGTTTTTACATTGAAAGCCCCGCCATGCGGCTTTTGCAGCCATCCGCTGTTAGCCGAGGTGCTGGACGAAACCTTCGGCATTATGGTCTATCAGGAAGACGTGTCCCGGGCCGCGGTTGTCCTGGCGGGCTTCTCCCATGCCGAAGCCGACGCCCTGCGCAAGGTCATGTCCAAGAAAGACCGGGAACATCAGCTGCGGGATTTTCAAAAGCGCTTTTATGCCGGCGCTAAAGCCCGGGGAGTTTCCGGGGATCAGGTAGCGGCCATCTGGGACATGATGATGAGCTTTAGCGGATATTCCTTTTGTAAACCTCACAGTGCGTCCTATGCCAGGGTTTCTTTTCAGGCGGCCTACCTCAAGGTCCACCACCCGGCTGAATTCATTGCCGCGGTGATCAGCAACCAGGGCGGTTTCTACGGCGCCTTTGCTTATGTCTCCGAAGCCCGGCGCATGGGGCTCACAATTTTGCCGCCGAACATCAACCACAGTGAAATTGGCTGGACGGGCGCGGACAGCGCTATCCGGACGGGCCTGCTGTCAATCAAAGGGCTGTCCGCTGGAATCCAGGCGCGTATTGTCGCTGAACGCCGGCATGGTCTATACCGCAGCATGCGCGAATTCCTCGAACGCGTAAAGCCGGCTGAAGACGAAGCCCGGGCGCTGATCCATAGCGGCGCCCTGGATGAATTAAACCCCGGCGGTAACCGCGCGGCGCTGATGTGGGAGCTGGGCTGCGGGCTCAAATCCGGATCGGCTAAATCACGCCCGCAAACGCAATCCCTCTTCAGCAGCGCTGACAAAGCGCGTACCTGCAAGCCTCCGCTGCTACCCCCGGACGACGAGCGCGAGCGGCTGCGACGTGAATTTGCCGTGCTCGGTTTTTTGTGCGACAGGCACCCAATGGAGTTATATGGCCGCACTTTGCGGAAATTACGGACCGTCAAAGCTGTCGATCTGCCGCGTCACCTCGGAAAACAGGTGCGCCTGGCCGGCTGGTTGATCACCGGCAAGGTGGTTCACCAAACACGGTGACCCCATGGAATTTTTAACCTTCGAAGATGAAACCGGTATTGTGGAAACCACCTTTTTCCCGCAAACCTATCACCGCTTCTGCCATATGGTTGACCGCCAGCGGCCGTATCTTTTAACCGGTAAGGTCGAAGAAGACTGGGGGGCGATCACGCTGACAGTGGATCGGGTGGAGAGAGTTGATAGAAATAATTAATATTTCCAGATATTTATCAACACTGGCTGTATCGGATCCAGGTTAGGACTTTATCGGGTTTTATCTAACAAGAGGTTGTCAGATAATGAAGGTTTCAGGTGTCGGTGTTCAGGTTTCAGCAATTAAAAAATTTCAAATAACAAATCATAAATACCAAATGGTTCGACAAGCCGTTCGACAGGCTCACGGTCCTGAGCAAGGTCGAAGGACTCACCACCACCCTGAGCAAAGTCGAAGGGCAAATCACAATGACCGAAATTCAAAATTCCAAACAATTGGCTTTTGATCTCATTTGAGATTTGGATATTGTAATTTGGAATTTATTTGTACTTTGGTGCTTGTAATTTGTTATTTCCGGTTTATCCGGGTTAAGATATAAAAAAGACTTTAAAAATAGTCATTTGCTTGGGTTAATGGAGAAATATTGATCACGATCCCCTGAACGCACGACAATATCGCGGATCTCAATACCCTGGAGAACCGACACCGGAACCTCGACGCCGGCGTTACCAAGGGCCCAGACCTTGCGGTAAAAATCGGCCAGCCCCCCTAATGCTTTTTTGTCGACTTTTAGGATAATGTCACCCGATTCAAGCCCTGCTTTTTCAGCCGGCCCTCCGGATGTTACCCGCAGAACAAACAGCCGGCCATGAACTTCATCAATTTGCAGACCCAACCAGGGTTGAGGCGGTTGGCCGGAGCTGCCCGTAGCAATCAACCGGCTGAGAATCGGTCGCAGGAGATCAATCGGTACAAACATATTGCAGGGTACTGCACCAAGGTCGGCAACCGTTTTGCGGGTAAAAATGGAACCAATGCCCAACAGTTTACCGTTGCGGCCAATCAGCGCCGCACCGCCGTAATCGGCATACGGCGGCGTCGTATAGATGGCATTGTCGAGAAGATATTCCCAGTATCCGGTAAATTCCCCTCGAGAAACGACCCGAACCCCTTGAACCGAATCTACGCCGCCATGGCCGATCACCAGAACCGGGTCACCTGCTTTAATGTCTGATGATTGACCAAGTTCGATGGGTGTGATGTTGAGTGTTTTATCTGCCTGTATCAGGCCAAAGCCGGTTTTGTGGTCATAACCGATGTATCTGGCAGGGATTTTTTGACCTTCCTGGTCCACCACTTCGATGCCGGCAGCCTCGAGTATCAGATATCCGATCGTTAGAATATGCCCATCAGAGTCGATCAGAACACCATTTCCTTCGCGTGCGGTTCCCAAAATCCCGGCGGTACGCGCCTCATCGGGTACTGTTGATTTTACCTTGACGATCGCTTTAAGTAATTGCTCGGCTTCCTGCTGGGCGTACGCCGGCGAAATCAGAACGATGACGGCCATGAGAGTATATAATTTCTTCATAACAGGCCTCCTGGATTGAAAATGATACTTCATTAGAATCTAAATAAATTTTAAATTTTAGTTCACTTTTTATTTTTCCGGTCTATCCGGTTGGGTATCAATAAAGTAAGCATTTTTTTATGCATAGTCGAATCATTTCCTGGGAAGCCCATTAAGAAAAACGTTACTGATAGTTAGGGTAAACGCGACGTTATAGAGTCATTGTTTTCTATACGATCTTTTTAAATTGATTCGTGGGTTGGTTCTATTTTAGTAAAAGATAGACATCGTTGAGAGGGTCGGCATTACTGCCGACTTAACAGACACCGAGACGGCTGATTCGGGAATTGAAAGTGCGCGATATCAACTCGTTACTCGAGGTGATATTTCGCCTGACGGAGTATAGGAATTTGTGAAAGAATCTTTGCAATGGTTGTGGGGCAATCCTGATATCTCTGGAAATAACGAAATTCATCAGTGCTGAAGCATCGGGTATTCCATTTTATTTTTGTAAATCGGGCACTGTCTGAAGTCTCTCAGGCAATATTGAACCGCCTTTGGGATTTCAAGACTGGTCAGGTTCAGGCAGTAGCAGTCTGGCTCGGGGTTGTTCAGAACCGGACAGGTCTCTTCTTTTCCAGGGCTTACCGGTGTCCAGGTGGTGGTGCTGGCAGTGTTCAAAACAATTCTCCATTTTTGGTTCTACAAGCATAACGCCCTGCTGAAAGAAAGGTTACAAATTATTTGAAATATTTATTTAGGGGACACGGATGAACGCGGATGACACAGATGCTCTTACAATCCGTGAAGATCGGTGAAAATCCGTGTCCCATGCAATTTACCACTCATTTACTTTACCGACCTCAAAGAAATGAAAAAAGTATAACCTCTCGATCTCTTTTATATTTTTATGGTTAAAAAAAGTCCCTCTGTGTCCTCTGTGCCTCGAGCGCAGCGGGCGGTGAATCAATGTTCGAAAAATTGTAACCTTTTCACCCTCCCAGCGTTTAATAATCAAAGTGTTTCAACGTCACACCCGGACGTAGAGCGTCCACTTCGATCGAAAACTAAAAAAAGGGGGATGATATGAAGAAAAAAATGTTGAAAAAATTAGTGTGTGTTTCAGGCATACTGTTCATGACCTTTCCGGCCTGGAGCGCGGTCCCGTCGAACCTGCTGCCGGACGCCGGCAACCGGTATCAAGCACCGGCGATCGCCGATGTCGAGAATCCCCAGTTTGAAGGCGACATGATTCTGGCAAAAGGTGGCGGCGGTTCCGGAGGAGGTTCCGGCGGCGGCTCAGGTGGTGGTTCCGGAGGAGGCTCCGGTGGTGACGGGGGTAATGGCAACGGCGGTGGCGGCGGTAATGGCGATGGAGCTGGATCCGGTGGCAATGGCGGTAACGGAGGCGGTTCGGGAAAGGGATCGCAGAATGGGCCAAACTCTGATCAAGGTAGCGGCACTCAGTCCCAGGTGCAGGTACAAGCCCGGAATCAGGAACACACTCAAACACAGACTCAACTGCGAAACCAGGTGCAGACCCGGAATCAGGAACACGCTCAAACGCAGACTCAACTGCAAAACCAGGTGCAGACCCAAACTCAAACTAAGACTCAGTCCCAAACGCAGCTGCGAACTCAATCACAAACCAAGACACATACAGCCAATGCATACGGGCAGGATGACGACGACGGTAACGGTCCCGCCGATTAATTTTCGTCCGGTTGCATCTGAAATACAAGTGGGGGTATCCTAAGGTACCCCCATTTTCCATCAGACGTCCGAATCAACCTGGC
>CAMYLH010000453.1 GCA_947259065.1 uncultured Desulfobacterales bacterium | reverse complement strand
GAAATCATCCACGGCACAGCCAAACTGGCCGGATCGGATCGCGTCGAGGTAGTACAAAATTCCCCCGGGGCTAAGAAAAGTGGGCATTCAAGCTTGCAGGCCAAAGCGATCATCCTTGCCACCGGCGGTGAGCCGGTATCGCTGCCGGGTCTTGAGTTTGACGGACACCATATTGTCAGCTCCCGTGAAGCCTTAAATTTTGATGCCGTTCCCAAACACCTCGTCATCGTGGGCGGCGGTTACATCGGACTGGAGTTAGGCTCGGTGTGGCTGCGCCTCGGTGCAAAGGTAACCGTGATTGAAATGCTGCCTAAAATTGCGACCACCCTGGATGGTCAGGTGGGACGTAAACTGCAGCGGGTTCTAAAGCGTCAGGGCATTAAATTCCATATGCAAACCAAAGTGACCGGTGCCAAGATCGCAGGCAAATCCGTGCGGGTGGACCTTGAAACCCAAAAGGGCCGGGAAGCGTTATCCTGCAACCGTCTTTTAATCAGCGTCGGGCGCAGGCCGCGTACAACGGGCTTGAGACTAGAAGAAGTGGGTATAAAAACAGAACCCGACACCGGACACCTGCTGGTGGATGCATCATATCGCACAAATATCCCCACCATTTATGCCATCGGTGATCTGGTACCCGGTCCGATGCTGGCCCATAAAGCCTCTGCCGAAGGGATCGCAGCGGCCGAATGTATCGCCGGCAAACCCGGCGAAGTGAACTACGATGCGATTCCCTCCGTGATCTACACCTGGCCGGAGGTGGCTTCTGTGGGACTCACCGAAGAACAGGCCAAAGAACGTGACATTGAATTTTGCACCGGCACCTATCCTTTCTCCGGCGCCGGCCGGGCCCGCTGCATGGGTGAAACCGAAGGGTTTGTCAAAGTCATTGCCCACAAAAAAACCGACCGGGTGCTGGGGGTTCACATCATCGGGCCGCGGGCAGCGGACATGATTGCCGAATGTGTGCTGGCGCTCGAGTTCAATGCCAGCTCCGAAGACATCGCCCGCACCGTCCACGGGCATCCCACCTTTTCCGAAGCACTGCAGGAAGCGGCCATGGCGGTGCAGAAGTGCTCGATTTATGCATCATGATTGGGTAAATGATCTAAAATTTGAAATGACTAAAATGAACTAAAATTATGGTATTCTATCAATTATATCAAAAGAGATAGAGCGAAGCGATTCCTTAATTTTAGGCATTTTAGGCAATCTTGATCACTTTAGGCATTCGTTTATAACGCCATATCAGTCTGTTATAAAAAAGGGGCTGAAGCAAAGATAACTCTGACCTAGAAGAATTAGTAATTTCTTGACAAGGGTAACAAATTTAGGTAGATATTCAGTTACATTCGAGCGTATGCATCACCTGCTGCCCTGAAACGCACGACGCGTCTGCATCTCATTCTTTTTATTGATCTCTTCCTGAATCGAACACTGAGCCGAATCTAATCCTGGGCTAAAATTCATCTACTGTCAGCTAGATTCTAAGAGACGTCGCTTTAACACCTAACTGAAAGAAGGGAGGGCAATATGGCTGTAAAAGTATTTATCAAACGCAAGTTCAAAGACGAAAATTTAAAAATCGCAGCGAGATTATTGATTAACCACCGCAACGGGGCGATGGCGCAGCCCGGCTACATATCTTCAGAAACCCTGCAACGACTGGAAGATCCGTCTCAGATAACGGTGGTGTCGATGTGGAAAGATATAGAAGCCTGGGAAGCCTGGAAAAACAGTGAGATGCGCTTGGGCTATGAAAACGAAGCTAAAGATCTGTTGGTCGGGCAGACGGAGTACGAGCACTATTCATTGGGGCTGCCCTTTGAATAGCTGCGGCTCGGGCGTGTCGTACCAATATGCAGATCACTGCTTTTGCGGCAGATCTCATCGTTTAACTGGTATTCACAACCCCCGCTAAAGAGGCAGAGTCGAAAAGGCTCTGCCTTTCCTATCATATTATCCCACCTTTTTGTCCGCTTGAGTTTTATCTTCAAGGGCTACAAAGCCGAAGGCAAAATCTCCGATTCAGACGTTGATTTTAATCGCGATAATGTTTTAAAAGGGATATGCTCATAGAAATCAGGGGGGATTGTGGATCAGTGACTCTCGCCGGATCATCACTATTTTAGCGTCAGCGGTAGTGATACTGCCACATATATCATTTTGCGCGAGACATAGGCATGGCAGTGGCAACGGGTGTTCTATCAGTCTGCGGGAAGGATTTTTTAGGGATCCTGCGAAAGCGGGGAAAAGTGATGATGTTGACGACGGAATCTTATCGACCGGCACCGTATCTGCGAAACGGCCACCTTCAAACCATTTTGGCCAGCAGCCCCTTTCGTGCCTGGGGTAAAAAACCCATGTGCGATGCCGCCCGTGAAATGATTATTACAACTTCCGGGGGCATACGACTGCTTGGATATTATTCCCCTCTAAAATCCAAAAAGAGCAAGGGGCTTGTTGTTTTGCTGCACGGATGGGAGGGCAGCGATGACTCGACCTACATATTGTGCACCGGCAATACTCTGTATGCGAGAGGTTATGATATTTTTCGACTGAATTTCAGGGATCACGGTGACAGCCATCATTTAAACCAGGGTATTTTTTATGCCGTGCTGCTCGAAGAAGTTTTCCAGGCGGTACAGCAGATTTGTCGGAACATCGAACCGAAGCCGGTTTTTCTGACGGGATTCTCCCTTGGCGGAAACTTTGCCCTGCGGATTGCCCGCAAATTGCTTCAGACTCCGATTGCAAACCTGTGCCATGTGACCGCCATCAGCCCGGTGCTGGATCCAGCCAAATCAACCTCTAAAATCGATCAATATCCTATAATTCGGATATACTTTCTAAAAAAATGGATTCAGTCGCTGAAAAAAAAGCAGAAACTGTTTCCCGCGATTTATGATTTTGAAGATTTGATGTCCCTGAAAACCATTCAGGCGGTTACGGATCGATTGTTACAAAAATACAGCGATTTTAATTCCGCCTCCGAATATTTCAGAGAATATTCTCTTTTAGAGGACACCATCAAAGATCTGCCGGTTCCCAACACAATTATTACCGCTAAAGATGATCCGATCATACCTGTTGAGGATTTTTATCAGCTTGAACTCAATCATCGCAGCAACTTGGTCATCCCCCCTTTTGGCGGACACAATGGGTTTATCGATGGATTTTTTTTAAAAAGCTGGTATGAACAGAAACTGGCGGATATGTTTGATAAAATATCTAACTAATCAACCCAAAAAACCATCAAATGACACGCACCGTCAACCTGCTGACACGCACCGTCAACCTGCTAACCTTAATCACGGCTCTTCTGGCTGCCGAACCCGGCGGCCTTTTTGCTCAGGAGCAATGGAAATCTGTCAGCAATGGAAATGGGGTGGCAATCTATGTGCGGAAGGTAGACGGACAAGAAGAATCTGAATTCAAAGGGGTCACTTATATCGATCAACCCATTGAGGTGATCGGAGCCGTATTGGCGGAAATTCCCGCTTACACCGGATGGTTTTTTAAGTGCCGGCGGGCCGAAAAAATTCAGCAAATATCTTCAACTGCTTATAATTTCATGGTCTACATCGCCCTGTATACCCCATGGCCGCTGTGGCCCCGTGACGTCGTTTATGATGTCAAAATTAGGGTCGACATAGCATCAGGCAAAGTTGAAGTACGCTCCAAGGCTTTGCCGGAGCCCGTCGTTCCCATCCGGAAAGATCATGTCCGCATCACTGATTCCGAGCTTCACTGGGTTCTTGAAAGAATTGAACCGCATCAAACCAGGATAATCTTTATAATGCGAACCGATGCCGGGGGATCCGTGGGCAGCTATTGGTCTGACTTGGGTTGCCGCAAAACGATTTATCATTCCCTGATAAATCTGCACAGAATCGCAGCCGACCCGAAATATGAAGCTCTTGGCAGGAAATTGGTTCAAGATTACACGCAAAGCAACTGACCCGGTAAAAGGTCTACTCGACAACAAATGGTCGATATGACGCCGCTAAGCGCCTAGCCGCAAATTATCATCAATTGACATCAAGTCGAGATAATGACATGTAGTCTGAAGCAAATTAAATCTGAAAAGAGGGAATAAGCCATGAAGACAACTTTAAAGCCCGGCCTGACCCATACGTTTCAATTTAAGGTTCCGGAAAGTAA
The DNA here is from genome assembly GCA_947259065.1 of uncultured Desulfobacterales bacterium. GTDB lineage: Bacteria > Desulfobacterota > Desulfobacteria > Desulfobacterales > JAFDCJ01 > JAFDCJ01. The sequence continues at coordinate 363 of CAMYLH010000453.1, read as the reverse complement.
AACCGTACCTTACCTTTATCCTGAATCGCCTGAATTCCAGGAAATGCCGAAAGTTCTGGCGACCGGGTTTATGGTAGGCCTGTTTGAATGGACGTGTATCCAAGCCATCAATCCTCACATAGACTGGCCCCGTGAGCAAACTGTCGGCATCAATCTCAAACTCAGCCACCTAGCAGCGACACCACCCGGCTTGTCTGTTATCGTGAAGGTTCAGCTGGAGCAGGTGGAAGGCCGGAAACTTGTCTTTTCAATCGTTGCTGATGACGGCATTGACAAGATATCCGAGGGAACCCACCATAGATTCATCATCGATGCCGTAAAATTCAATGCCAAGATAGCTGCTAAAATGAACTAAAATTTAAA
>CAMYLH010000452.1 GCA_947259065.1 uncultured Desulfobacterales bacterium | reverse complement strand
ACTTCGACGATTGAAATACTCCGCCAGCTCGCACTCAAGGGCGAGATGACCTGCGAATGTACCGTTGGCCATCCTTGATCCGGTGGTGCCGGTGCCTTCTTTGCGGAGGGCTTTGCAGGCCGCATCGATACAGTCGGAATCAAATGAGAGTCCTAGATAGTTATTGCTGCCGGCGAGGATCGTGGGGCGACCGTTGACAACGGCTTCAGTTCCCGAAATGATTTCTTTCATGACGATATTGAAAAAAGTATCGCAACTCTTCTCAAGCTCCTGACGGGTTGCGGCCAATTGTTGGAATTTGTCAAAAATGCTCATAATATAGACCTCGTGATTTACTCTGAAAATAGCTCTTTTTTTTGGACATTATCGGGTGCGATGAAACCTTCTCCGAGCCAGGGTTTCAGGTTTCGGGTGTCAGGTTTCAGGCCGGCTCTCGCGTTTTCACTCCTGACACCTGACACCTGAATGCCAGTGTCCAATTTTCATGCAATCCCATGACAGTTAAAGTGGCACAGCCATTTTTCCAAGCGAATGACAATGTCTGCAATCATCCATCTCCAATCAGTTTTTCAATTTGTCTAGCAAAATCTTTAACGGTGCGTACATCCGGAAGTATATTCAAAGGAATCGAAATGTCCAAATTGTCTTCTACCGATTCCACAATTTTCATTACTTTCAACGAATCAAGGCCCAAATCGGCCAACATATCCGTTTCTTCCCCGATTTCTAAGCCTTGAGGGACAAACGGCTTCAGGGTTTTGTAAAGTTCCTCTAAGATATTTTCGTAAACTTGCATTCGTTGTATATTCCCTTTCTTGGTAATGTGCAAATAGGATTGTTTCAGGCACCGTTCCATCGTAAGGTGCGTTGCAGACCCTCCGCCAGTAATATTTTTGGGGTCCAGCCGGTGGCGGTGTTCAATGCCGTATTGTCACAAACCCAATTGAAATGGCGTAGTTCCCGGACTTTTCCGGGGGTCAGCATGGGTGCGTAACCTAGAGCTCGGGCGGTTATAAGATTGAGCGTTGAAAACAGCTTTACCACGACCAGCGGTATCCTTACGGCAACCACCGATTTGCCCTGCCTCAGATGTGTCACCGTGTCGATAACATCGTGCCACGAATAGCCTCCGGGCTGTCCATCATGCAGTTCATAGGTGCAGCCGGGATTGCTTTTGCGATCCAGCCATAGCACGATCGCATCCACCAGGTCCTCCACATACAGCAGGGAAAAGCGGCCATTGCCGGAACCGAGTATCGGAGCAAACCCTTTTTTCATCCAGTGAAATAAAGGCATCAACTCTCGATCTCCCGGCCCATATATGGCAGACGGGCGGAACACAGTCCAGAACAGTTTGTCAGATTTTTCAACCAGCACCTTTTCCCCTTCTCGCTTACTGGCAGCGTAATGAGACAGACGCGGTTCCCTGGCCGCCAGTGACGAGATTAATAAAAAATTTGGCGTCGGGTTTTGATCGACCGCCGATTTTACCAGGCGTGCCGTGCCATCGACATTGACACGATTAAATTGTGCCCTCGTGGCACCGCGAACCGCGCCGGCACAGTGTACCACGGCATCCGCACCATGAACCAGGCGACGGAGGCTTTCGGTGTCCTCAAGATCACCGTCGATCCACCTAACATCAATGTTAGCCGGTCGCTTATGGGTTGAAGCGGGGCGGATCAAAGCCTTGATTTTCCGGCCGGCGGCGGCCAATCGCCGCGTCAAGGCAGCTCCGACAAATCCTGTCGCTCCGGTTATGGCAATCGTATCAATCATGAATTTTTTTTAGTAACCTTCCACAGTCCCTGGCGCTTTCTGAGGTTACCGTATCAATTTCGCCTGTTGTTTGAAAACACTTTTCCTGTACCGGTTGAATAAAACATGTTGACCAGCTTTATAATTCATTGATATATGGTTTTTTTGAATTTAATTCCAGGCTAGACGGCCCGCTGGTGGAACGCTGTGGTGTAAAGGTTTTGGTTGAGTTCTGCTGCCTTTTCAGCTGCAATCCGTTTAAGGTACTCTTGACGCGCTCCTGAGCGAGATAGCTTTCCAGACGTTGTTCGGGGTAAGGTGTTTCGAGGTACCAACTCAATCAGGCAATCTATGCCAAACTCCTCACGGACCAGGCCATGTAAACGCTCCCGCAGGTCAGTACGCTTATTTTCATCGGATTCACGGTATTGAACCATCATGACGGCCTGCTCCTGTCCTGCCGGTCCTGCCGGGCTTGTTATTGAGAAAGCCGAGGCGTCTCCGGTTCTTACTTCCGGTTGCTGTTCCGCCAGATACTCCAGATCCTGGGGCCAAATGTTGCGGCCGTTGATGATAATCAGGTCTTTTTCACGCCCTGTAATCACGATGCTGTTTCCAACTCGATACGCCAGATCTCCTGTATTTAGCCAGCCATCGGGAGACAGAACTTCCCGGGTGGCTTTGAGATCTCCAAAGTAGCCGGACATGACGCTGGGCCCACGAACATAGAGGGTGCCGCAGTGCCGTTCCGGCAATGCCTGCCCTTGATCATCCCTTACCTCCACTTCGTAGCCCGGCAGGGGTGCCCCGCAATTGGTAAAAGCATTTGAGCGTGCTGTCTCGCTGCTCTGGTTGGGATGAAGGGGCAGGGCTTTTTGCTCTTCAGCCAGAGCGGTACCGTCCACATAGTCTACATCGGCACCTTGTCCTAAGGGCGCAAAGCTGACCGCCAGGGAACATTCGGCCATGCCATAAGACGCTACAAATGAACGCTTGTCAAATCCGCTGGGGGCCAGTAGATCGGCAAAATGCATCAGGGGTTCGGTTCGAATCGGCTCCGCTCCGACACCGGCAATCCGCCAAGCGCTGAGATCCAACTTGTCGACATCATCATTGCTTACCCGGCGTGCGGCCAATTCGTAGCCGAATGGCGGACTGAAAGACAGCGTTCCCCGATTTTGTGACATTAACTTCAGCCACAGCCTTGGACGCATGGCGAAGTCCCTGGTGTTTAGGTAGTCCACAGAAATTTGAGCGGCCATGGGCGACAGCACGAGGCCGACGAGCCCCATATCATGAAAATAAGGGAGCCATGATACGGCCCGATCCGTCGGTCGAATCTGAATGCCATATTTAAGGATGGCAAAAAGGTTGGAAAGCACGGCCTTTTGGGTGATCATGACCCCTCTCGGAAAACGGGTGCTGCCGGAAGTATGCGGACTGCCCAGAAAACGAAGTTCCAACCCCTGCGCAGCCTCAGTCAGATATGGCAGAAATCCATCGGGTGCCATGGCAATATCCGCCTGGCAAATTGCGAGCAGTCCCTTCAACTGTGAGACATATGCTTTACGACCGCCCAGATTGATTGAAGCCGGAAGCGGCACCGGTATCAAGCCTGCGTACTGACAGGCGAAAAAGAAGCGCATAAAATCCGGATGGGTATCAGCCACCAGGGCGACCCGGGAGCCGCGGTTTGCCCCCAGATCGATGAGACGACGCGCCAGTGAGCGCGCGTCTTCGCGCAGTTGTGTATAGGGGAGTCTCTCATACAATTGGACTCCGGCGTGATAAAAATTATACCCGGTATTTCCTTTGGCAGCGTAATCGAGTGCTTCTGCTAACGTAGAAAAATCTGCGATTCGTTGCGGCAGATTATTAGCAGCAGGTGTAGCATTCGTAGTATCCATAGTAACTATAGCCTCCTCGATCCAATCAAGCGAATGCAGCGATTCAGTCTCCATTCAAAACGTTACATCGCCCCCCCCATCTTAGGTTGCCCCTGCTCTGTTTGTATGTATACTAGCTAACATCCAGGCAATTTGCCGTTGGGGGGCTTTTACATTATCTTAAATTAAATGTCAAATCTCTGACACCCTTAATTCGATTGGTTGAGCCGTTTTTGAGTTTGACGGACGATTCCAATTGGAATCTTTCTCGTTTTCTGGTGCTTGAACGGCAAACAGCCCGCGACATCCCAATGTTGCCTTCTCCAATCCTGTTTGCGTGATGCATGCAATCCAATTTATTATCAAATTAACCACTTGGCGTTCAATAAAGCTGTTTTGAAAAGCCTAACACGTATTTAAAAAACTGTAAAGCAAGTGCACGAATTATGCCGAAAATTTTTTATAGACAGAATAATCTGATTAATCCCTAGTTTTCTGTTTTAAATCGCTTCTGTTCGTTCTAAGTTCTAATTGTTTTGAAGTTGATCTAATGATAATTCAATCAATTTATTTTGTCAAGAGTTTTTTAAAAAAATATTTCAAAAATTGTTATTTTATAAAAATAAACATTTCTAAAATTGAAATATTATGATTTCCTCCAAATTAAATCTTATGTTTTGGATTGTCAAGAGTTAAATTTTATAAATGTTAAATAATAGGAATATTAAAAAAATAGAAAATTATTTATTTAAACTGTTTACAAACTACATATTTTGTATTATAAATAGTTATATTTATTAATTAGGCAATGCATCGAGGAGGAGAAGATGACGGAAGTGACTGAGTCGATGGTCTATGACATGGCTCTTAGAGTAAGATTGTACATTGCATCAAATTTAGCTGATGAGAAACGGATAAACGACTTAAGTGAAAGGGAAACCCTTCTTCTCCAGCTGGTCGGCACTGCAGGCAGGATGAGCATATCCGAAATATGTAATTTTTACCCACGGGTAAGCAACAGTACAATTTCGACCACCATTACCAAGCTGTGGAAAGAAAAGAAACTGGTTGACAAAAACATTCTTCCTGAAAATCAGAGAACTACCACGGTTAATTTGACTGAGAAGGGCCAAAAAGTTTTAGAAGAAATAAAAAAGAAACAATCCGATGTCTTTAATACCGTGACCACCTCTCTGGGGCTGTCTGCCGAGCAGAATGAGTCGTTTCAGCTGGTTCTTAAAAGCGCCATTGGATTTTTTGATGATTTGCTCGGCTTTGAGTTAAATGAACCGCCTGTATTAGGCACCTAACAGTGCCAAATGGAAATTTTATTACCCATCTTTAAATTTAAAATTAAGGATCGAAACCCATGAAAGCAATCATTCTAAGTGCAGGTCAGGGTAAACGTTTGTTACCGCTGACCGCAGACAATCCCAAATGTTTGTTGAACATTGACGGCCAGTCTCTGATCGAGTGGCAAATCAATGAACTTGCCAGATGCGGCGTCGAACGGGTGTCCATTGTTGTCGGATATCATGCCGACAAAGTCAAACAGCTGCTGCAGCGATGCTACGAACCGCAACGGATCAGAACGATTTATAATCCCACCTATTCATGGACCGATAATCTATTCAGCTGTTGGACTGCCCGCACTGAAATGACAGAGGATTTCGTTCTTTTAAACGGCGACACATTGTTCGAAGCTGCCGTGCTGAATCGTTTGCTCGAGGCGCCTGATCAGCCGGTGACATTGGTTACCCACAAAAAACGCTATTACGACGCTGACGATATGAAGGTCACACTGGACGGAGACAGGCTAATTCATATCGGAAAGGATCTTTCTGCCGACAAAGTCGATGGGGAGTCCATTGGTATGATCCTGTTTTGTGGCAGTGGACCGGCCATTTTTCGCCGTGCCGTCGAGAGCGCATTGGGTGATGCTCTGGCGCGGAAAAAGTGGTACTTGTCGGTAATTGATGACATGGCCCAAATGATGCCGGTATGGACTTACCGTGTAAAGGGGCTCCAGTGGTGTGAAGTCGACTTTCCAGTCGACATTAAACATGCACACAGAGTCGTTCGAGCATGTGCCTCCGGTGGCGAATCTAGAGCCTTTGCGCAAACTCGATCCGCATGGGGCTGAGAAGGTCCAGATGACGGAAAACAGATGACAGATGACAGAAGACAGAAGACAGAAGACAGAAGACAGAGGTCAGACGACAGAGGTCAGAAATCAGAAGTA
>CAMYLH010000451.1 GCA_947259065.1 uncultured Desulfobacterales bacterium | reverse complement strand
CCGCCAGCGTTGCGATGCCGACGTTTCACGGGCCCGGTTTAAAAGATGGACCGTACGACTGTAGCGTCCCTCCCGTTTCAGGTAACCTTTCTCCTCCAGTGCTTTGATAATTTGAGCGATAGCGGCATGGCTTACTCCCAGCTCTGCGGCCGCCTGACGCAGGCTGGGAACCTGTCCGCTGGTTGTGATTTCATGCCGCAGATAATCCAAAACACGCTGTTGCTTCGTCGTTGGTGTCGGTTGCATGGAAACCTCCAGTTGATTGCAAATTTCGGAATATGATCTGTACAGACCTCGTTGAAAGGAACAAATCCAATTTCAATTGCAAGATAATCGATGATAATGTAAATGTCAATGTAAAATTTAATGTAAAATTTGTGCGGGGAGTGTAAAGTAGGGTTATTGTTCTTTCGGGCCTCCACCCCCTTGCATTTATCCATCCTATCCGCTAAAATCCAGATTTATGAAGCGATCGGAGATAATCCGCCTGGACCCCGCCAGTTTAGATATAGCCAATAAACGTCTGAGCAAAGGAGACATAATATGGGAATGACAAGAGATGAACTTACGTTTAAGCCCCGCCTGCAAGTAATCAATCAGGATCAGATCGAGCAAATTCATAGCGCGACGCTGGATGTGCTTGAGCGGACTGGTGTTGATATCCCTCACGCCGGCGCCCTGGAAATCCTGAACGATAGTGGTGCAAAAGTGGTGGGTAACCGTGTCCGTATGCCGTCCTGGTTGGTTGAGGAAGCAATTCGAAAGGCCCCTTCACGGATTGTCCTCGGGACCAGAACCGGTAAGCGGACCATCATTCTGGAGCGCGACAAAACATTCTTTGGAACGAGTCTTGACTGTGTCGACTATCTGGATCCTGAAACTCATGTTCGGAGTCGTTTCGTCAGTGAAAACGTGAAAGTCACAGCTGCCCTCTGTGATGCACTGCCGCATCTTCACTGGAGTATGTTTATCGGCATGGCCGACGACGTGCCACCGGATGTCGCCGACCGAGTCATTGCACGGTATGCCCTGCAGTACAGCGAAAAACCGGTGGCTTTCTGCAGCAAGGACACTGCCAACAGCAAAGATATCTATGAAATGGCGCTTTTGCTTTGCGGCGGCAAGGAGAATTTTGAACAGATTCCCTGTCTACTCCACTACTCCGAACCAATTTCTCCTCTGGCCTACTTCGGTCCGGCCGTGGACAAGATCATTTACTGCGCAGAAAACAATATTCCAGTGATCAACTCGCCGGCGCCTCAAGCCGGTGGTACAGCGCCGTCGACATTGGCCGGTATCGTCGTTCAGGGCAATGCGGAAACACTCAGCGGCCTGGTACTGCATCAGCTCATCAACCCGGGCGCTCCGTTTATTGCCGGCGCTTTTACCACTATCATGGACATGCAGACAACCGTATTTTCATATGGCGCCTGTGAGATGTCCTTAATGACGGCAGCACTGGCTCAGATGGCTCAGTATTATAGCCTGCCGTTTTTCGGTACTGCCGGTGCCACGGACTCAAAATTTTGCGACGCCCAGGCCGGTGCGGAAGCCGCCTTCCAGTGTTTGACTGCTGCCGCCATAGGATCGGGAATGGTGCATGATTGCGGCAGCTGGATGGATCACGGCTCATTGGCGAGTCCGGAATTTATGGTGCTGGTCAACGAAATTGTTGATGCGGTGGATCATTTCATGCGGGGAATAGCGCTAAACGAAGAGCACCTGGCCCTTGACCTGATCCACAAGGTCGGGCCGGCCGGCAATTTTCTTCAGGAAGATCATACCATGGCTCATTTTAGAGAAATCCGATATTCTGAGTTGTTTGATCGAACCATTCATGACGATTGGGAGAAGGCGGGAGCGAAACGTTTCGAGCAAAGGCTCCAGGAAATGACCCTCGAAACGATGAAACACCGTCCGGAGCCCCTGGACGACGAAGTCGTAAAAGAACTCGACAAAATGCAGGCATCATGGAAATAACATGATCAACTCATTGAGGTAGATGATGAAAATTACAAACATAAAGGTCACCCCGGTCAATATTCCTTTGGAAATTCCGATGTTGTGGACCGGCGGCGACTACCCCGGCACTTCCAAAGCGGTCATCGAGGTGGAAACCGATGAGGGGCTGATCGGCCTTGGTGAGGCCCCATCTGCACATCTGGCTCAGGTGATCCAGGATCTGGCGCCTCGTGTGATCGGCAAGGATCCTCTGGATATAGCCGGCATTGAGAATGTGTGTGTACCGCCTTGGCAGATTGTCCAGAATACCGATGACAGTTCCGCGGTGACTGCCTTTGGCGGTTTGGAAATCGCCTTGTGGGATATCAGGGGCAAAGTATGGAACCAGCCGCTATACCAGCTTTTGGGTGGGGCCGTGAGAAAAGAGATACCCTTTACCGAGTACTTTGCTTACCGGGTGGAAAAAGATGGTATCGGCGGGGAAATGGATCCAAAGGCTGTTGCCGATTACTGTGTTCGGATGAAGGCAGAACACGGCTCCACCATGTTTGAAGGCAAGCTTATCCAAGGAGATCCGCGACTGGAAATCGAGACTGTACGGGCAATTAGGGAAGCGTTGGGCCCCGATGCCATGATCCGGTTGGACTCTAATATGCAGTGGTCGTTATCGACAGCGCGCCGGGTTCTACGAGAAATTGAACCTTATGATATTCAAAATTACGAGGATCCGGTGGCGACATTTGAGGAGATGGCCAAACTGCGCCAGCACTCCAGCATTCCGTTTTCTACCCATGTGCCGGATATCCGCCGGGCCGTGGCTTTAGGCGTGCCGGACAACATTGTGGTCAATTTTGCGGTCCTGGGCGGAATAAACCGGGCCATTCGTTTCATCGGCGCATGTGAGGCCATGGGAGTAGGGTTCTGGTGCTACAGTGGTGATGCCGGCATCTGTACGGCTGCCTATCTGCACATGACTGCAGCTATGCCTTGGATGTATGAACCCAGCCAGTCCCTTTTCCGGTGGCAGATCGCTGATGTTATCCAGGGCGGTCCATTCCGGCAGAAAAACAACGTCATCCCCGTGCCCGAGGGCCCCGGACTGGGGGTAGAGTTGGATCAGGAAGCATTGAATCGTTGCCACCAACACTACCTTAAGCTCGGCCCCCTGGATCATTTTGATAACCCGGATAGGCCCGGTTGTTTTAAACGGCTGCCATTACAGTAATAACAGCATTTTTCCTTTTATCAACAGACGACTATTGTTTGATCGCGTATGATCGAAGCAGGGGAAATTTAAATGAAAGATGTCCTCGAAGAAGTTGGCATTAATGACGACGCGGTCTATGTGGCCTATTACGGCGCCGATACGCATGCGAGCGGTGACCCAACCAAGGTGCCCATCTCGCGA
>CAMYLH010000450.1 GCA_947259065.1 uncultured Desulfobacterales bacterium | reverse complement strand
GCCGAGGTCCGGATTTATTCATCGAACAAAATGAATGGATCGAGCGAACCTATGCGCAACTGCTGTACGAACGCTGCGGATTATTCATAGAGAATGGCAAATTCGATCAGAAAAAAGTACGCAAGTTGTTGCATAGCGCCGAAGGTGAATCATTTTTCCAGAACACAATGCGAGAATTCGCAATGCTCGAACATGGCTACCACAGCAGGGGATTAACGCGCTTAAAAGCAATGAAAGATCTGTTAAAATGTTTGCTGATGGTCGTAACAGGGCAGCCCATAAAAAAAGGAGATCTTCCTTTTAAACCGAAAGGCAATAACGAATTTGACTTTGGCCGGTATTTGGAACAAATCAAGGCTCGTTTAGAAAATCTTTACAATGCCAATGCATTTGATATTAAAGCCTACTCGGAAAGAGCAACAGGCGGTATGATCGGAGGCTCACCATTTGAAATTGTTGAAGGCTCCAAACTGTTTGCATCCTCTCTGCGCCACTACCCGCTTCCAAAGGGAAAGAATTCAAACGGCAAAATTCTCTATTTAACATCTCCTTTGGTCAATAGACCCGAAATATATGACTTAGCTAAGGGGAAATCTGTTATCGAAGGAATGCATAAAGCAGGGTATATCGTCTATCTGGTGGATAACGGTGATCCGGGATATGAAGAAAGTAAACTGGGATTGGACTACTATGGTAAAAAAATCCATGATAAATATTTAGAGATTATCTCCCAGCGTCATCCGGGTCAGGAAATTCAAATAATGGCCTATTGCATGGCAGGTACCCTTATCATGCCATACATCGCCCGCCGTGCTGAAGAACGAATGGCTCGCGGTGAGACCATGGATATTCGAAAGGTGGTTCTCATGGCATCACCGATAAAAATTGATGATGCAGAGAGCGGTTATGCGCCTGTTCGTGATATCATTCGAAAGGGCCATGACCCCCGGCTAATGAAAGATCTCTTCGGTGATGTCAATATCCCGATACAGGTGATTGAGTCGGGGATGAACCAAACCCAATTTGGGGTTCAATATCATGTGGCCAGTGGATTTTACAACCGAGCTCTTTCCGCTGAAGCCATCGACGATTCCGCATCATTTTTCTATTGGCTGAGCCACGGCAGAATGTTTCCGGCCCGGGCGCATCAGGAATGGATTCAAAAGGTCTTCATCGAAAACCAGATCTATAAGGAAGAATTTTGCCTTCCATCGACCGATCCCACATTGGACGGAAAGCCGGTTGATATGAATGTGTTGAAAAAGGCAGAAGTGGCGATACTCGACTACCGGGGTACCAGAGATATGATATCTCCGGGTGGTTCTTGTGTGGCCAGTGAGACCTGGGGACAAACCGACGGTGGGAATCGCACTGTAGAAAAGAAAATCGGTCACATATTTGTAGTCAGCAGAAAATTTCTGGCAGAGTTTTTGGATACCGTAACCGAATTTTTAGCTGATGGGACTGTTTTTGAAAAGTCCTCAAAAAATAAAATGAAGAAGTAAGGGACAAAATCAAAATAGCATAATATATCAACTGATTGAGGAACTGTCTCAATTTGGTCTTCAAGAAACGGGAGATATATCAAGGCCGTCGTTTAGCAAGGCGGATCAAAAAGCCAGAAACTGGCTGATCACTCGGAAAAACAGGAGGAGGATTCAATGGCAACTTACATTATAATGGCAAATTATACCCAAAAAGGTATTGAAAGCATCAAACAGGGCCCTGACCGACTTGAAGCGTCCAGGGTTGCGTTTCAAGCCATGGGTGCCGAGATAAAGGCATTCTACCTAACAACAGGTGAATTTGACATGGTCATCGTGGCTGAAGTGCCGGACGATATAACCTTAGCTAAATTGGTTTTATCCATCGGATCAAGGGGAGCAGTCCGAACGAAGACCCTTAGAGCCTACCCAGAGAGCGAGTATCGGCAGATCATAGACGCCATCCCAGGGCCGGTCAATTGATTTGATTGATCGCTCATAAAAGGAGTTTGTAAATGATATTGGCTTTTTCGCATCCTGGTATTGTTGTTAGTGATTTGGAAGCCGCAAGGGAATTCTATGAAAAGATGTTTGGTTTTAAAGTCATCAGCCAAGAAGGCTGGTCGAACAGCGCCGAATCAGACAAAGCAGTTGGAGCGGACGGTACGGCTTGCAAAGGTTATATGTTGGCGGGTCATAATTGTTTTATGGAGCTATTTGAATATCACGCCCCCGAGCAAACCGGACCGGCTCCTTCTACCCTGGGGCCACAGGAGATGGGAATTCGTCATTTAGCGTTTTATGTCGATGATTGCCGCAAAGAATATCAGCGCTTATTGAATCTTGGAGGACAGGTATTGGGCACTCCTGTGCCCAATGAAAATGGGAAATACGTGGTGTATTGCCGAGATCCTTTCGGCAATATTATCGAGCTTTGTGAAGTTCCGGTACCGGAGGAGAATCCGACCACTCTGCCTGGTGTCAATTGCCTGGGTGATTACATCGGTTAATTTCACCTAAAATGAGCATCCAAACTTTTTCTGACATTACACTCGGAAAAAGTTGCCCCTGAAGGGCAGTTGTCAATGCCAAAATTAAAACTGCAAATGCCTAACCCGGATAAACCGGAAATAACAAATGACAAGCACCAAATTACAAATAAATTCCAAATCACAATATCCAAATCTCAAATAAGATCAAAAGCCAATTGTTTGGAATTTTGAATTTCGGCCATTGTGATTTGTTTGGTATTTGTGTTTTGTTATTTGAGATTTTTATTACTGAAACCCGAACACTGACACCTGAAACCTCAAGTCATAACTTACAACATGTTGTCAGATAAAACCCGATAAGGGCCTAATTAAGTGGCAAAAACAGACGCTCATCCCTGATCCAAAGGAGGAGGATTACAGTGACTGACACTGACAGAAAATTACCCGTTTCGGTTAAGATAGCTTATGCTTTTCCAGGGGCCTCGTACTTTATCGCATTTAATGTCCTTGCGCTTTATCTTATATGGTTTTTTACGGAAACGGTTGGCCTTCCGCCGGCATTTGCAGGTCTTATCGCCTCCCTCGGTATACTGTGGGATGCTATTTCAGACCCGCTGATCGGGATGTGGTCCGACAATCGCGATCCGGCCAAAGGCAGAAGACGGCCATTTATGCTGGTTGTGGCGATTCCATTCGGCCTTTTTATTTGGCTGATGTTCACGAACTTTGGCTTGGGCCCGATGATGACAAAGATCTATTACATTGCAATCGCCATGGGGTACTATACCTGTATGACAGCGCTGGATGTGCCTTACACGGCGCTTGGAGCGGAAATGACGACGAATTACGATGAAAGAAGTTCACTTGCCAGTTTTCGTAATATCCTCAGTCAAGTAGCG
>CAMYLH010000449.1 GCA_947259065.1 uncultured Desulfobacterales bacterium | reverse complement strand
CTGAGTGCATAGATTCATGGATAACTAAATTGCCGTTGACGATTTTCTCCCGACACACCGAACACTGCCATGGAGATGTCCAACTCGGTTTCCAGCAGCGCTCCAAAAAGCCAGGCATAGGGCGATTTATCGGCCTGCGCGGCCAGATCGGAGACATAACGGCCTTCATATTCCGTGTTTTGGGGTGAAGAAGCAATCAAAATGTCATGCCATTCAAATCCGCAAGCAAATCCCCGAATTTCCGGTTCTCGGAACATTTTTTCGAAAAAATCGCTCGAATTAGGTTCAATTTAGAATACATTCGCAGGGTAATAGACAAGTAATAACTTTCTGTCAATAGCGACATCCATAACTGTCGATAAACTTGGGATACACTCCTTTTCTTACCTTGACATCCCACATGCAATTTGCCAGAAGTGGTGAAAACCATTTTCAATCCGGCGCCTGCTCTCTCAGAGATAGCGGAAGAATTTTACCATATGCGTGATATCTTCTGTCCCAATGAGTCTGAAACTGAACTTCTCACTGGCATGTCGGTCCAATCGCTGCAAGAAGCTCAAAATGCTGCCAAGGTGCTGAATGAAAGGAAATGATATGGATCCGAACAATGCTTCTAAAATGACGGGCGCAGAAATGGCCCAATATATCGACCATACCCTGCTGAAACCGGAAGCAAATCGTGCCGCGCTGGATAAACTGTGTGAGGAGGCTATTTTACATGGGTTTAAAGCCGCCTGTGTTAATTCCGGTTGGGTTGGCTATGTGGCAGAAATGCTCAAAGGGACAAATATTGCGGTATGTTCCGTGATCGGCTTTCCGTTGGGTGCAATGTGCTCTCCGGCCAAAGCGTTTGAAGCCCGGCAAGCTGTTGAAGACGGTGCCCAAGAACTGGATATGGTACTCAATATTGGTGCCATGAAGTCCGGTGATCTTAAAGCGGTGGAAGAAGACATCCAGGCTGTGCGACTCGAAGCCAATAGTCCGGTCGTCTTAAAAGTGATCATCGAAACCTGCCTGTTGACCAATGATGAAAAAGCCAAGGCCTGTGAAATTGCCCAAAATGCAGGGGCCGATTTTGTCAAAACCAGTACCGGTTTCTCCACCGGCGGTGCTACCATAGAGGATGTAATCTTGATGCGCAAAGCAGTCGGTTCCCGGATGGGGGTAAAAGCCAGCGGCGGGATTAAAGATTTTGAGACTGCGGCAGCCATGATTTCCGCCGGCGCCACGAGGATCGGTGCCGGAGCCGGTGTGGCGATTGTGAGCGGCGCCTTAAACCCGTCTTGACTGTAAAAAGTACTTCTCTGGAATAGCTTCGCTTTCAGGCGTTGCAACTGAAATTGTCGCTGCCGCTATTCCCAGTCCAACAACCTTTGTTGTCCCTAACTTCGCATAGTCGTTTAATTTCTTCGGCTGGCAACCCCTCGTTCATAAGCTCTTGTTCAATTTCGGCGAATTCGGGGGCTTCGACTCCGTGGACCAACGCTTTGAATCGTTTTTTGAGGACTTCCATATCCTCGCCGTTGTGAAGATCTTTTATACTTTTTTTGAGTGCCTCCCGTCGATCTTTAGGATCTGTTAGAATTTGATCCTGATGATCGTCAGCCGGCTCACCAGAGCCTTTGGTTTTGTCGCCTTGCTTGTCGATTTCAGCGTAAAGGGCGGATATCACTTCATCCGTTTTCAGCCCGCCGACAGACGCAGCCATATCCAGAGTGGCCACTTTCCCCATAGTCTTGCGCATAATCGGATTTTTCAGATTCTCAAATTTTGAATTAAGGCCGATTAAAAAGTCCATCAAAAAGGGGTACTGCTTCAACAGTGCATCGATCTCGTCTTTGCATTTATTTCCATGGTTTTACCTCCGTAGACAACCAAATTAAATAATCACACTATTCAGGTTTAAACTCCATGAGGGACATAACACAATTTTTCGGTTACAGAAACTCGATCGTAATTCCGGTAAAGACCCCTCTATTATTCAAAAGAATAGTCATGCACCGGGCTGTAAGCTATTCGCTATTCTCCTTGACCTTTCAATCGATTTCCTGCTAAGGAATAAGACGTCTTGAGCTGACTGAAAACCCCGCTGAATATAGCAAAAGCGGAATTTTAGGACGAGCCGGAGGTTTAGATTTACAATCGTTAAAAGATAGTGAAAATATCCCAATTCCATTTTTTGCCACAAAATACAGAAAAATAACAACTAAGGCCTAAGCCATTTCAACCTGCAACCCAAAGGAGGTCCGCAATGAAAAAAATTACCTGTCTGATTGGCTGCTTCCTGCTGATACTTGGCACGGTCAGCGTGAATGCCGAAGTAAAAAATCCAGACACGTTCGTTCTGGCCGACATCGGATCGGTGGAAACCATCGATCCAGCCAAATGCTATGATACGGCCGGCTCCGGCAAGATCTGGACGGTTTATGAAACCCTGGTTTTTTTCGATGGTCCGCATACGGGAAAATATGCGCCCATCCTGGCCACCAAGGTACCTACTGTGGAAAACGGCGGCATTTCGGCGGATGGCAAGACCTATACATTCAACATTCGGAAAGGCGTCAAATTCCAGGAAGGCGGCGATTTGACTCCGGAAGACGTAGCCTACTCCCTGAAACGAGCCATGATTCTGGATCCGGCCGGCGGACCCATGTGGATGCTGCTGGAAGCGTTAACCGGTGAAGGTAATACTCACAAAGACGGCGCCGTTATACCCGGTATTTTCGAAAAGATCGATAAGGCCGTCGAGGTTAAAGGCGATAATGTCGTGCTTCATCTCCCGAAACCCTATCCCCCGCTATTGGGTATTTTATCTTATTCGGCTTCGGTCATCCTGGATAAGGAATGGGCCATGGACAACGGTTGCTGGGATGGGAACATCGCCAATGCCGCCAAGTACAACAAACCGGATGAAGGCAAAGAACCCTTGCGCGCCATCGCCAACGGTACCGGCGCCTATAAGCTAAAATTGTGGGAAACCTCAAAGCAAATCGTTTTTGAGCGGTTTGATGGGTATTGGGGACCCAAAGGCCAAATCAAAACAGGCATCGTCAAGTACGTCCCCGAACACGCCACCCGCATGCTGATGTTAAAAGCCGGCGACGCGGATCGGGTCCATGTGGGCAAAACATTTATCAACGAAGTCGAAACCATGAAAGGGATCGCGATTGAAAAGGTTCCCCAACTCGCCGTCACCGGCGCGCTATTCTGCCAGAAAATCGATCCCACCGGTAATACCAGCATCGGCAGCGGCAAGTTGGACGGCGAAGGCATTCCTCCGGATTTTTTCTCCGACATCAACGTGCGCAAGGCGTTTATGCATGCCTATGACAGCGACACCTTCGTCAAGGAAGTTTTAAACGGACTTGGATCTTTA
>CAMYLH010000448.1 GCA_947259065.1 uncultured Desulfobacterales bacterium | reverse complement strand
GGTGCACTCCCCGGGGGAATTCTCCGGTGGGCTGATCTTCCCGGGTATATTCCAGGCGCAGGTTGTTGACGGCAGTCCCCTCACCGGTGTCGACCCGGATGCTGACGGTTTTGCTGTAATTTTTGGGCACATTCAAATTAATGGCAGAGGGCGTGACGCTGACCCGATTGATCACAAATTGACCGTGGACCGGCTTGTCGGTGCGGTCCGGGTGCACCGCACGCACCTTGTAGACACCGGATTCACCGGTCAGCGGTTTGAAATGGTGATTAAATATACCATCCTCGCCGGTATAGACACTGGTGGAACGTTCAAAACCATTCAAGGTGATCACGAGCTTCAAAGGCACATTGGCCATGAGATCGCCGCTGCCTCTTTCCACGGCTCGCCCGGTTATTATAATGTCCTGATCACCGGTGGACGTCTGGGGGGCAATATCCGCTACTTCACCGAAGTAGGTTGTGTCCACCATGGCGAGTTGATGGGTGGTGCCAAGACCTTTCATGGTGACCTGGGTGGACTGACCCTGTTGGTAAAAAACATTGGAGATTTCCAGGCGGATGGTGACATCGTCCGGCGCATTGGCCGGAACGGTCATGGTGATAAAATCAGAGGTGAACGTTTCGCCGGCGCCAATGCGGGCTACCGTGTTGCGGTTTGATAAGGTGACAATTTTATCACCAACCGCCTGCTTAAATGTCTTTGATGTGAGCACATTATCGTCCTCATCGACCAGATAAAATGTGATTTGGTCGGATGGGGACTTGCCTGAATTGCGGGCGGTAATGACTTCGATTTCCGCTTCACCGGTGTTCTCCAGCGTAAACCGAACACGGCCCGATGCGGCCCGGGTAAACTCCTCGTTTAAGATTTGCAGCACCAACATGCCGTCGCCCACTTCGATGTCTTTACTGCGTATAATCTGAACCGTTTCATGGGTTCCCGGGGTGACTTCGATAGTTGTGGTCAGAGCAGCCAGCCCTTCCAAATCATCATAGCCACCCACGACCACAGGGATTGTGCGGGATGTGCCCGGATCAAGGCTGAATTTAGGCGAGCTATGATCATGGGAAGCCAACTTGACCTTTAGCCGGATGTCTTCCACCCGGACCGACCCCTCGTTTAACACGACATAATCCAGACGATTCATAATGCTGCGTTTGATCCGGCTGCCTTCAACCAGTGCTGCCGCAAGCTGCGGCAAGCGGATGCTGCGGCCCAGACTCTCCACATTACTGCTATCTTTGGAAATTACCGTATAGCGCCGTTCATCCCGGGAGTAACCCGTGTCGACAAACGACTGCTGGGTCAACAGTGTCGGGTTCAGTTTGACGGTCTCATTTTCCGGACCCAGGTATATATCGTAGCCGGCGATATCACCTCCCGGATGCGTCCAGGTCACCCGCGGCGGATCTTCGTCTTTTTGCGCGATAGTGATACCGGATACCGGCAAGAGCTGGAAGTTCAGGTAAAATGAGTTTGACGGCGCTGACTCATTTCCCACCGCATCCACCGCCGTAACCACATAACAATGGGCGGATGGTGACGGCATCGGGTCCACCGCCAGGGTTTGGGCAATGGCGACCGCAAGGGGATCTAGTCCTTCCACCGTGGTAATTTCAGATGCGGTTGCGCGGTAAAGTGAATACGTCACCGCTTCGGTATAAGGCGGTGGAGACCATTCGGCCTTGATGCCGTTGGCTACAAGTTCTAAGGCAAGGTTTTCGGGTGCACTCGGAGCCACCGAATCAGACGTTATCGTTACCGCGGCACTCTGGCCGCTGACGGTTTCCTGGTCGTTTCCGCGGCGAATGCTGGCGACTGCATAGGTATAGGCACCGTCAATTGCGGTTGGGTCCGTATACGCTTCAACCGGGTCAAGACGCTGATGTTCAGAGAGCTCATTTTCATCCGGCGCCATGCGGTACAGCTGATACGCCACCGCTTCTTCGACCGCATACCAAGTCAGCCGGATCTTGCCTTCAGGCAGGGCGATTGCAGTGAGGCCCTGGGGAGGCTCAAGAGGCGGCAGTTCGCCCTGGTAGATCTGGAAAAGGTTATCGGTCAGGATCCTGTCACTGAGATTCTCCAGATCGTCGGATCCCTGGTAGATGAAGTGAAATGTTTCAGCTTCGCTCAGGCCTGCATCAGTCGGTAACGTAAATTGTGCCTGCCAGGTCTGGGCATCACCGGCCTGGGTACTGATTTCAGTCAATTGTTCGATGTCGATGGTCTGGCGTCCTTGCCCGGAGAGCAGGTAAGATAGCCGGGGTCTGCCCCCGGGCTTCAATCGTTCATTGAGTCCGATGGTTGCCGTAATCGTAGCAGGTGTCTGCTCGTCATTTAGAATCGGTGATGACGGGTTAATGACGAGACGACTGATCGCCGGCCCGGCGGCATCGATCTGGATGGATGCGCCGGCCTCGACTTCAGTACCGCGGTTGCCGACACTGTCCCGACTGGAAAAGATGGCGTACGCCGTTCCACTGGGTGTGGCGGTAGAAATTACAAAGAAACCGGTATAGGTCAGATCCGTATCCTTGATCAACTCTACGGATAGTGGTGTTCCGCCCTGTGGGACGATGCTCAGATAAGGCGTTGCCTGCAGCGTCTCGTCGACGGTCAGCAGAACATTGACGGTTGCCGGAGCCATTCGTCCACCAGCCGGGTCATGGGGACCCTGAGGATTATAATCGATGGATACAGCCCGCGGCGCGGTGCTGTCGGATCTTGCGACCGCCTCATTGGACAGCTCGCTCTCATTTTCGGCAGTATCGATGGTGGTGGCGTGGTAGTACCAGGTGCCGTCGGTGCCGGGTAGGTCATCAAAGATCGGGGTCGTTATCAAATTGGTATTAATTTTCGTGGCGGCATGGGGGTCACTGAAAGGGCTGTGACTGCGATACAGGTTATACCCTGAAACCGAGGTATCCGACGGCGGCTGCCATGTCAAGCGAACCATCCCGCCTTGTTTGGCCAGTGCGGCTAAGTTTGCAGGACTCATCGGCAGACTGGTATCGAGGGAGACCAGGACCTCGTTGCTCAGCGACCCGACACCGGCCCGATTACGGGCGGCGGCCTGGAGATGGTTTTGGCCTTCGGCCAGGATCACGGTGGTGTTGAAATTGCCGAGGGCATCTACTGCCAACCAATTGCCGGCTTCCGTCGAATTGTCATATATCATGACTTCGGTATATTTCTCGGCATGACCGGAAACCAAAATCGTTTGCTGATTGGTCAGAATTCCACTCACCGGCAGGGTGATTACAGGGGCTGCCGGTGGTTGCAGGGTCACCAACAGGGCAAAGTCAAGGGTCGAGCTGTTGCCCAGGGTGTCATAGGCGGTGACGGTCAGGGTATAATTGCCGTCACCGACGGGTACGACATTCCAG
>CAMYLH010000447.1 GCA_947259065.1 uncultured Desulfobacterales bacterium | reverse complement strand
CCATCATCTGCTGGACATCCACAACCTGGACGTCAGTTTCGAACAGCAACATGGCATTGCCCACGCACTGAGGGGCATCGATTTTGGCCTGAAATCTAGCGAAACCCACGCTCTGGTGGGAGAGTCGGGTTCCGGAAAGACGGTGACCTCCATGTGTGTCATGGGACTTTTAGCAACGCCCCCCTGCCGGGTGAATGGCGGAGAGATCTTTTTCCGGGATAAAAATTTGCTGACACTTGCTGAAAATGAAAGGCGCAAGCTGCGGGGAAAAGACATCGGAATGATTTTCCAGGAACCCGGCAAATACCTGAACCCGGCCTATAAAATCGGAGAACAAATTACCGAAACACTGATTTTACACTTAAAAATGACGCGTCAGACCGCTGTTGAGCGGGCTTTGGAATTTCTAAATCTCGTGGGCCTGGGTAAAAACAAGCGTGTTTTGAACAGTTATCCCCACGAGCTTTCGGGCGGCATGAAACAGCGGGCCATGATCGCAATGTCTGTTGCCTGTCATCCCGCCCTGCTGATTGCCGATGAGCCGACCACCGCCCTGGACGTCACGCTGCAGCTTCAGATTTTAAAGCTGATCCAGGACCTCAAGGATAAATTCGCCATGGGAGTTTTATTTATTTCCCATGACCTCGGCGTCGTCAAAGAAATAGCAGATAGAACATCTGTGATTTATGCCGGAAAGATCGTGGAATCGGCCACCCGGCAACAGCTTTTTGAAAATCCCCGACATCCCTATACAAAACTGCTGTTGTTATCGATCCCGGATGTCGCCAAACGCGGAACCCGTTTGCGGGTGATTCCGGGCACGGTGCCGGATGCCGAGCACATCCCCGCGGGATGCAGCTTTCACCCGCGCTGCCCCTTGGCGGAAGAGGAATGCCGCCGGGAAATACCCCCGACCATCGACTACGGAGACGGTCATAAGGCCGCCTGTTTTTTAATCGGCAAGAAATGGATCGATTCATAGAAATAAAAAATTTGGTGAAACGCTTTTACGGCCCGGTTTTTTTTAGCCGTCAAAAAAAAGCGGTACGGGCCGTTGACCGCGTCAGTTTCGGCATCGATTCCAACACGGTTTTCGGACTGGTGGGAGAATCGGGTTGCGGCAAGACCTCGCTGGTACGATCCCTTCTTTATCTAGATCCCCCCACCAGTGGAGAGGTCTGGTTTGACGGAACCCTGCTCGGTCGTCTTTCATCCCACGACTTGCGTTCCTTTAGAAAAAGAATGCAGATCGTTTTTCAGGATCCCAACAGTGCCTTAAATCCCAAGATGCGGATCGAAGGCAGTTTGGCCGAAGGGCTTGTCAACCGGAAATATCCATCTCGCAGGCGGACCCGGCGGATTAAACAGCTGCTTGATCTGGTGGGCATAGCCTCCGCCCACCGCTCACGCTTCCCCCACGAGTTTTCAGGAGGTCAAAAACAACGCATTGTGATCGCCCGGGCCCTGTGTATGGAGCCTGATTTTCTCATACTGGATGAACCGGTCTCCAACCTCGACGTCTCCATCCAGGCCCAGATCATCAACCTTTTGCTGGATCTTAAAGCGGAACTGGCCCTGACGTATTTGTTCATCTCCCACGACCTGAATCTGGTGGCCTATTTCAGTGATTACATTGGGGTCATGTACCAAGGTCGACTCATGGAACTGGGGCCGACCGAGGAAATCATGAAGCATCCCTGTCATCCTTACACACTGAAACTGTTCTCCTCGATACCGGGCACACAGGCAGCCACCGTGCGGGAAAATGACGGACAGTCGGAAGCTTCAATAAATGGGCGCTCAGCAGTGCTGCTGGAGAGCTGTTCTTTTGCCGATGCATGCCCCATTGGTGATCGGTCGTGCCGCCAAGCCCGTCCTTTTTTAAAGGATATAAGGCCGGGACACCAGGTGGCGTGTTTTAAGGTTTAGTATTTTTTATACAAGATAGGGGATTCGCCGCCCCATAAGCGCTAACTTGTTTTTATACCAGGGGACTGTGGAAGGTTTACTGAAAAAATATGAACATTGAACATCGAACGTCCAACATCGAATGTTGAATGGGGAAAAATGAAGAAACAGGATAAAAAGACCGGAAAGGAGAAAACCATGAAACGATCGATTTATTTCGTTACCTACCTGATACTGGTGTTTTTTTTGGCGGGGGCGATGGCTGTGAACACCGAGTTGGCGGAAGCAAAAACGCTTAATTTCGCCCTGGCAGGTAATCCGGATACCCTCGATCCCCATAAAACCTCAGGGACGCTGACATTTCAAACCATAAAAAGTGTATATGACACCCTGGCGGAAACGGATATGAACGGAAAAATTGTACCGGCATTGGCAGATCGATGGGAAATCTCCGATGACGCCCTGGTATGGACTTTTTATCTGAAAAGAGATGTCGTATTTCACAACGGTGACAAGCTGACATCAAAGGATGTCAAAGCGACCTTCGAGCGAATTATGGACAAGGCCACCGGTTCACCGAAAGCCAAAGAATTTAAGGCGATCGAAGCTATTGAAAGCCCGGATGATTTCACCGTTATCTTTAAATTAAAGGAGCCGACTTCACCTCTGCTGGCAAGTTTGGCCTCGGGTTGGGGCGCCATTCTGCCAAAGGGGCTGATCGACGCCGCCCATAGTTTCGGTACCCAACCGGTGGGCACCGGCCCATTTGTATTAAAGAAATGGATCCGGGACAGCCGGATTGTCCTGGGAAAAAATAATACCTACTGGATGAAAGGTCTTCCGAAACTGGACGAGATCATCATGCACGTCATTCCCGAACGGGCGGTTTCGGTTCAGGGGCTGATATCCGGTCAGGTTGACGTCGCCTATGTCATTGATAAAGATGATCTTCCAATGCTTGAAGCCAGCCCGAATGTTAAAATTGAGACATCGTTGAGCGCACTGATTATGGTTTTGTCGATGAATTGCAGCAATCCGGTATTAAAGGATGTCCGTGTGCGCCAGGCGATCAATTACGCCATTGATAAGCAAAAAGTTCTGGATGTGGCCTATGGCGGCGGCAAAATCATTGGGACCTTCATGGATTACAGTAACGCCTATTACAAGGATTTTTCCGGACTATATCCCTACAATCCGCCCAAAGCCAAAGCGCTCCTGGCTGAGGTCGGTATCGGTCAGGACACCACTTTCGAGTTGTTTATACCACAAAACTACGAACTGCATGTCAAGGCCGGTGAAATGTATCAGGACATGCTCACCAAAGTCGGGCTGAATGTGAAAATCAAACTGGTGGACTGGTCTACCTGGCTTAGCGATGTATATCGCGGTGCCAAATACTCTGGGGGGTTATGGTACTGCAGGTCGTTATGTCAAGTGGATAAACCCCCGTACTGCTGAAGTGATCGCCGACGCCGGAAAAGTGTCCGGATTTGAAAACCGTAAAAAAATCTACGATGAAGCTTTGGAAATTATGGCCAAGGAAGTGCCCTTCATGTATCTGGGATCTTCATACCGTTATACCGCCGTCCGTGAAAAGGTTTCAGACTTCAGGATGACACCGAAGCTGGACACCTTTGATTTTAGATGGACCAACTTGGATTGAAGAATTTCGATTGAAGATTGAAGATTGAAGGTTGAAGATTGAAGGTTCGCCTCCGGCGGATCAAATTAAATTATACCTAAAACTAATTAGACGGAGCGAAGCGATTTCAACAAATATTCAATTTTCAATATTCAATAATCAGTGTCAATAATGCACACGCATCGTAACATCATATTCTATCTATCCATTATTTTCCTGGTGATCCTGGGAGCTGCCGCTGTGGCGGCTCCCCTGATTGCGCCTTATCATCCCACAACTCAGAATTTGGAGCAACGTTTCAAACCATCCGGCGCGGCTCACATTCTGGGCACGGACAATTTCGGCCGAGACATTTTCAGCCGTGTGATATTCGGCTCCAGATCCGCGCTGCTGGTGGGTATTGTGGCGGTTTCCATCGCAGTCATCATCGGCACCATCATCGGACTGACAGCCGGTTTGTCCCGCGCTTATATCGACAACGTTTTAATGCTGCTGATGGACAGCCTGCTTTCCTTTCCAACCATTTTGCTGGCCATCACCGTGGTTTCCTTTTTGGGTTACGGCCTGCTCCAGGTGATGCTGGCCATCGGTATCATTTTCAGTCCGGTATTCGCCCGCCTGGTGAGAGCGGAAACCCTGGCGATCAAAACCGAAGCATACGTCGAAGCATCGCGGTCTCTGGGCAGTCCCATCGTAAAAATTGTTTACAAGCACATTCTGCCAAACCTACTGGGCAAAGTCATTGTTCAATGTTCCATATCCTTTGCGTTGACGGTCGTCATCGAGGCATCCCTGTCCTATCTGGGATTGGGCTCCCAGCCACCGGATCCGAGCTGGGGACTTATGCTCAAGGATGCCCGCAACTATCTGGTACAGGCGCCCTGGATGGCCATCTACCCGGGTCTGGCATTGGCTTTAACCGTGCTGTGTTTCAACATATTAGGAGATACGCTTTCGGAAAAGCTCAATCCGAAATTGTAAATCAATTCATAAGCCACCGGCTTGCCGGTGAGAATTTAAAGGGTTCTACCGTTACCGCGAGGGCATGCTTGATGGGTGCAAACTCGATCGATGCCGGCGGCTTATGAATTGATATAAAAAA
>CAMYLH010000446.1 GCA_947259065.1 uncultured Desulfobacterales bacterium | reverse complement strand
TTAAATTTAAAAAAATACCTCCATAATGCAGTCAGATTGGGCGAGGTGTCCATCGTTGAGCCAGGCATGATCCTGGACCATTTTGTCAAAAATATTTCCGCACACAATCTGATGCTGCCGGCCATACCCTCAAGCACTGCTTGGTGTGCTTTGGGCGGAAACATCGGGACACGCGCCACCGGACCCCGAACAGCCAAGTACGGCACCCTGGTGGGTGAACACAATGCGGGCCGATCCCGCTCGGTTTACCTTAAAATGGAACTGGGACCTGCCTATTCGTATTTGCGTGAGATCAAAGATCTGTTTGATCCCGAAGATATTTTAAACCCCGGTTCCTTGTTCGATACCGATCCTATATGTACCCATATGGATTTTAAGGTCCGCTGATCGTTGGCAGAATTTTGCTCTTTCATCATTCAGTTGAATGAAGGACCTTAAGCTTCGCGGCGATCAGTTGGTCGTGTGAGAGACGCAGCAGATTTTTTAGTTTGTTCATCAGATAATGCTCGTATCTGTCCATTTTTCCGTCAACAAACACCATCCGCCAGAGGGTTTCGATGATCTCGATTTTTTCGTCAGTGGAATAATTTTTATTGATCAGGCGGGCAAACTGCCAGAGGTCCACACTTTTATCCAGTTCCTTATCAGCCTCTGCTACCAGGGCGTCGGCATGTTCGTGAGATAAACCATATCTTTCTTGCACAATGGTAAGGATCGTATCCATCTCCGCTTCGGTAAACTTTTCGTCTATGCGCGCCATCTCTACAAATAGCGCACAGGCGGCGATGCGCACATCGTGCTCCGTTTCCCGGTCCACATTATTGGAGACTTCCGGTGCAGTCTTGCTGAAAAACCGTTTTACGATATCGAGCATTCGATATTCTCCTTTGCTTTTTTAGAGACCCCGTTCCTGTCTGATTTTATCATAACTTTCCTGAATTTCACGAAAGCGGCTGGAGGCAAAGTCGATAAATTCCTCCGGAAGTCCTTTAGAAACAATCTTATCGGGATGAAAATCTTTCACTAGCTTTTTATAGTTGGATTTGATTTCCTGATTGGAACACTCGGGAGTACAGTTCAGGATTTTATAATATTTATCAAAATCCCTAAAGTAGACTGCCTTAAGGTTTTCAAATTGCGTGTCACTGATGTTAAAAATGTCCTTTACGCTGTTCAGGGCAGTTTCTTCTGCAGGATGGAGTTTACCGTCCGCTGCTGCGATTTTGAACAAAAGATCAAGAAAAGACAGGAGCAGCGTGGGCTGGGTTCCTGCAGCTTGGTACAATTGAATAGCAAAATCTTCAATTGAGTATCGGGAATCCTTGGCCTCATTGAAAACCTGCCTGGCAAAATGCTTTTCACTTTCCGCTATGGGCAAATTGTTGATAAAATTTTGTACAACTGCAATTTCCTCCTTTGTGACGACGCCATCGATCTTTGAAAGCTTACCCAGGATGGAAAACAAACTGATAAAATAGGTGGCCTGGGTCCTCTCTGCAGGCTCGAATTGGAGTCCCTGTTGCGGCCTAATTGTCTGATTGACTAAATCGCTGGTCTTATCAATCAGAATATGCCCTAATGCTGCACCGGCAATTGCACCAAGGGGTCCGCCAAAAATGAGACCCAATGACCCCAGAGTCAGTTTTCCAAACCAGCTCATAATTTTTCTCCTTATTGCTTTTTGACTCTCAACCCGGATGAACCATAATTGTCGATTGACGATTGAATATTGAAGATTTATGGATGTCGCTTCGCTCCGTCAATTTAATCTTTATCAGGGTTTAGTTCCCCGCAACTTGCCGCGAAGCTATTGTTGATGGTCTTTTATAATTGATCCGCCGAAGGCAGACATTAAATCTTCAATCAGATGAAGGTAGCGCAAATATCCCAATACAATTTTTTTGCCACAAAATGCACAAAAATAATTCATAAATTATTTAGCGTCACTTCTTCTCTGAAAGCGAATCGAATCCGGTTGTCCAGATAGTAAACAAGGGAGGGGCTAAACCGGTAAAGTTTAACGCCAAACCGGTCCCAAAAGCTCTTCGGATCGATTGGTATATTACTTTTGAAAAAATCTTTGGTAAAAGGATATTTTTTAAGGTATTCGCGCAACACTTGAAAGGCTTCCAACCCTTGCGACACGGGGTTTATACTGCCGGTCATTTGAAGGCCGCGGATTTCCAGCCAGGTCGAACCGGACGCATATATCGCCGAGGACGCCTGGCCGCTTTCAAGAGCTTCTTTAATGTGTCTGGAATCAGGGGACGACAAAAAATAAAATGCAGACGTGAAAAAAACATAATACACCGGTGCTGCCCAAGCTGTATCGTCTCCGGCGGTGGCCAGTGTCATGGTCGTTTGTCCGGTTGCAAGACGTCCGGCCAAATCGTTTAGCTCCTCCCCGGTCGGTGTGCTTTTAGAACCACGAGATTGCGCCATGGTGAACTTACTATCCGTTTTTATTTAATTTATCGCTCCTCATGATCAGAAAAGCTTTATTTGGCTTATAATTTCTGAACACTATGGCTAAAAGCCTCTTATGTCAAGCCCGGCATTGGCAGCGCTGCCCATCAGGTTGTCCCTTTAAGATCATGCGGGTGAGCAGTCTGCTGCGATATACAAATAAATTTCACCCCAATGTTGCAGGGAGCATAATCCGGACGAGCCGGAATTGAAAATTTAAAATCGCGGATGAATGTTACGGAGGTTATTCAGAATTGAGAGCACCAAGGTATCAAATACCATTTGGGGAATGTTGAAAGGTCAATGGTTTAAAAGAGCGTTCATTTCAGCGGAGAATATAAAATAACAACCATTTTTAATTTTTTCCACAATTTGACAACCGGACCCACAGAAATATGAAGTTGACCCAACCATTCTTTTTTTAAATGAGACACTTCTTTTTTTGATAATGTTTTATCGCTCAATACCACGCCGCCGTGCGGATTCCAAAATGCTCCCATAATAAACCTTACAAGTGTCTACAGCATTTCAATTATTATGCTCCCATGAGCCCCTCGCTAAGGGGGGGACGGACGGTACCACACCGCAAATAAATCCCACAGTCAGAATATCCGCCCCCCCAATGCAAAAGAAGACCCGGCCATTATGTAAACAGAATTTTCAAGCAAGCTTGATGACAAAAGCATTCCATAGCGGTTAATAACCGATTGGCCGGGCACCATTACCCATAAGCAAAATATGTGCCAGTTTTATTTATTCATAAATGGGAAATAATTTTAGCTCGATATGTAATTTTGCAATGGAGGGAACTATTGATACTATGAAATAAACTTGCTAAAAGTGGGAATAAATTTCTACATTTTTTCGAAAACAATTCAAATTCATCCAAGATCAAGTTTATTTCCTCTTTCATCTCCCGGACAATACATTTTATATTATCTCATGACCAGAAAGAAGC
>CAMYLH010000445.1 GCA_947259065.1 uncultured Desulfobacterales bacterium | reverse complement strand
CGACCCGGAAAAATATAAATACATTTTCAGAACCTGCCTCAATGCCGTCCATTTAGTGAAATACTTGGCAGGCAGTATGGCACTCATCAACAAGGAGTTCGGATTCAACAAAGTGTATGTCATGCATCAGGACGTCGCCTGGGCGAGGGCCACTGCCGGATTCGTCAAGAAAATGTATTTTGACAAAGCCGGCTGGGAGGTTCTGGGCGAAGAGGCCTATCCCACGGGAACCTCCGATTTTTCTTCAGCGTTGATGAAAGCACGGGCCAAGGGCGCCCAGGTCATTATGCCGATATTTGACATGCCCCAGAGCGGCATCCTCGTCAAACAGTGGAAATCAATGAAAGTTCCCGCTCTTATGGCCGGATTCATATCACCCCTGGCGGGATCCGACGCATGGAAGACATTCGACGGCAAGATCGGTGGCGCAATGAACAGCATTTTCGAAATGGGAAGCGCTATTGGTTCTCCCAAGATACCGAAATCGGTTGAATTTTATAATAAATACGAAAAGAATTACGGTAAAGCACTTCAGGCCGGCCACGGCCCGGCGCCGTCATACGAATCCGTCTATATCCTGGCTGAAGCCATTGAGCGCGCGGGCAGCCTGGATCCGGATGCCATTGTCGCAGAATTGGAAAAAACCGATCGATCGGGCGTCATGGGTCGGGTAAAATATGATGAGGGGCATCAGGCCATTTTCGGTTTCGACCCTCAGGAGACGGCGGTCGGTACGGTTTTCCAGTGGACGGAAGACGGCCAGCGCAAAATCGTTTTCCCCGAGGCGATTGCCGAAGCTAATATCCACCTGCCACCGGGTTTGAAGTCGCTTAAGTAAAAATCTGTGCAGCTTAACACTTTTGATATTGTTCCCGCTAGACTTGATGGCCACACATAGAAGCGAGTTTGTCGGGGAATCGTTTAGCTGTTTTCGTGATGTTTAGATCATCGTGGGAGTGGCTTCCAACCGCGACACTGAGGATAAAACCGTATCCTTTGAAATCGTGGCTGCAAGCAACTCCCACAATCTTTTTTGGGAGAACTATCTTATAATGTTTCTCGGCACCGTCGTATATGCGCTCGTGAACAGCGCCATCCTGGCCCTGATGGCCATCGGTTTTAGTTTAACTTTCGGCATCAGCGGTGTGGCCAATTTTGCATATGGGGCACTATACATTTTCTCCGCCTACGCAAGCTGGATGCTTTTGAATTTGTTGGGGCTTCCATATTATATCAGCGCAGTCATATCCATCCTGCTAACGGCCCTGCTGGGGGCGCTGATGTATCGCTTTGTCCTTTTGCGGGTACGAGGTCAGGCCTTATCCGAAGTCATCGCCACTTTCGGTATCGGCCTGGCAATACTGGAATTGTTCAGGTATCTTGGTTTCGTCGGCTTTGAGTACACCCTGCCGGTTTTCATCGACCAGAGCTTTATGATTGCCGGGGCCTATATCGACATGCAGCGAATTCTGATCGTTATAATCGGTGTCGTATTGGTGCTTGCACTCTGGATGTTCACCCACCACACATCGCTCGGGCTTGCCTTTAGAGGCATTGCCCAGGACGAACGCACGGCCCTGAGCCTAGGCATTGATTCGGACCGCATCGCAACCGTGGCGGTATCTTTCGGCGCCGGCCTGGCTGCCATTGCCGCAACCATCATTATTCCCCTGGGCAGTATTGCGCCCGGCGAAGGATATGATGTTTTAATCAAAGCCCTGGCGGTTTGCATTATCGGCGGCCTGGGCAGCACCGGCGGCGTAATCGTGGCGAGCTTCATCATCGGATTTGCCGAACGCTTTACCGACACTTACATCAGCTCACACTGGACCATGATTGTGAGCTTGGCCGCCATTTTGATCGTTCTGATCGTAAAACCTTCCGGTTTATTCGGCAAACAAAAGGAACTGGAAGAAAGGATATGAAAAAACGAAAAGAGAGGATAGACAGAGGAATTAAGGCCAGATCGGGGGATATCTTTGCTCTGAGTTCCTGGCGGGAGATGCTTTATCTTGCCGCCCCGCGAATCATCCCGCTGATCGGTTTTCTGTTGCTGCCACTCATTCTAGGCACCTATTGGCAAAAAGTTTTGCTATCGGTAGCTGTCTTTGCCCTTTTGGCCATCAGTTGGGACATTCTGGCCCAAACCGGAATGATTTCCCTGGGTCAGGCGCTCTTTTTCGGCATGGGAGCCTATGTGTCGGGGACCTTGAATTCTTACCTGAGCTGGCATCCTTTGGTTACCATTCCAATAGCCAGTGTATTGGGCGGGCTGATCTGCACGGTGTTTCTGTTACCGGTACTCAGGCTGCGAGGAATTTATTTTTCCATGGTAACGCTTATCATCCCGCTGATGCTGGTCCGCATCGTCGAAGCCACCAAAATATTTGGCGGAACCGAGGGCCTCAGCGGCATCGCCTCCCTGCCTTCAAAATGGATTGAACTCTACTTGATCATGGGCACCCTGACGGCAGCTCTTTTTGGTTTCAGACGTATGATGGGATCGGATTACGGACTTATTTTAAAAGGCATCAGTGACAATGACCGTTCGGTGATGAATGCCGGTATCAACATTTACTGGTTTAAAACCCAGGCCCTGTTCATCTCCAGTTGCATCGGCGCCTTCAGCGGGGCCTTCATGACCCACGTATATATGTTTGTCGGCATGCCGGTTTTTGCCCTCGATTACTCCATCTTACCCATTGCGGCAGCCGTGGACGGCGGGCCCGGAACCCTTGCAGGAGCGACCCTGGGCGCCTTTATCCTGGTGCCTTTATCGGAAATCCTGCGGGGTATCGGGGGCTTGCGCATCGTCTTTTACGGATTGTTTCTGGTGGTCTTTATTGTCGCGTTGCCCGAAGGCATCTTCCATTACGTTCAAAGCAAATATCACCAATTTGAGAGATGGGTGGAGGTCGAATAATGAGCACTGCGCCGTTGCTGAAAGCATCCGGCCTCTATAAAAACTTCGGGGGCGTCCAGGCGATTACCAATTTGAGTTTCGAGCTATCCCAAGGAGAGTTGCTGGGATTGATCGGCCCCAATGGTTCCGGAAAAACGACCGCTGTCAATCTGATTACGGGATTCGTCAAACCCACCGAGGGAGAAATTCATTATCGTGGGCGCAACATCACCGCCTGGCCGCCTTACAAGGTTGTTAGACTGGGTATTGCCAGAACATTTCAGATGGTCAAACCCTTTTACCAGCTGCCGGCCTACAAAAATATGATCATTCCACTGTATTCACCGCGGGTTAAACAACGGGTGGGCGGTAAATTTGGTGACCGCGACGCCGTGGCCTTAGATCTGCTTGAAGAAGTTGGATTCGAGCGCGAGTCATTCGTGGCTTACAAAACAGCCAGTGTGCTGCCCCAGGGCTATCTCAAACGCCTGGAGTTGGCCAAAGCCATTGCCCTGCAGCCGGA
>CAMYLH010000444.1 GCA_947259065.1 uncultured Desulfobacterales bacterium | reverse complement strand
GTAGCCGCGCTTTGGTCCATCCCACCCACCGTCTCTCCCCCTGCCATCCCTGAGATCCTGGTCTGGCTTTCCGTGATTGGGCTGGTTGTCGGTCTGGCGTTCGTTTTTCAGGTATCGCACCGCGATATCCTTTGGGCGGCGCTAGGCGGCGTCGTCACTTTTGCCGGTGTCCAGATCGGTAGTCAGTTTGGTTACTGGCAAGGGTCCTTCCTGGGCGCCGCCGGGCTGGGGGCATTCGCAAACATATATGCCATCAGGCTGCGTCGACCGGCATCGACCATCCTGGTGACCGGGCTCATGATTCTGGTGCCTGGTGCAACGGCCTTTCGAGGGTTGGCATCCGCTGTGGAAGACGGCGCGGCTGCAGGCCTGTCGGCCGAGTGGCAGGTTCTGGTGATCATTTTTGCCATCATTTCGGGTTTGGTGGTGGCCAACACGTTGGTGCCGCCGAAGCGTACTTTATGATCGGATGCTGCAGCGCTGTTTCGAACGTGGGACTAATGTATAGAGTTTTTGCCAACACGACCTTCGGTCCAACTTGTCGCCGCCCCGATCACTCGAGAGGTGGGACGAAAGCGCGCCGCTTCTCCTCAACAAGATCGTAAAACGGATTCCAGTGCTGTCGGGTCAGAGCCGAGATTGGGATGGCCAGCGCATTATTTTCGCCGTGAACCGCCAGACCGCCCAGTTGCAGATTTTGCTCGTCTGCTTGTTTAGCGGCTGCCTTGCCTACGCCGTAAACTGGATCGTCGCGGTGAAACGGCAGGGCGATATGTGCCAGAGAATAGACGTCTGCCGGCCAGGCAAGGCCGAGATCCCGTTCGACCACCTGCGTTTCGCCAGCCGCACGGGCACGCAGTTTGACGGCAGGCCCGCGTGGGTCCGTGTTCGTGACGATCGACACTGTGAACGCCTTGCTTTCGCCGGTCAGCAGGCCCTCGGCAAGGTCAAAGGGCCTGGCCAGCAGCCCTTGCGTCTCGAACATTCTGTTGACGTCGAAGATCACCAGCTCATGCCCACCAGGTTGCAGCCGGTTGAACAGGTCAGTCACCAGATCCTGCGCTTCGACGGTGGAATCGGCAGCCGACTGAAAGGCAAGGATCGGTGGCATACCCCCGATGCGCCCGTCTATTTCAAGGCCCTCAAGTCGGCCACGCACCAGTTGGGTCGCCCGATAGGCCTGAACGCCAGCATTCACCGCGAAAGATGTATATTTGTAGGGGTCGTATTCCGGCAGGATACTTGTCCAGGCCAGCTTGTCCAGCCCCAGAACTTCCCCGAACCAGGCCTGCACACTGGCCAATGGAGCGGCAGGGGAAATCCCGATTTCCGGGGAAAACAGGATCAGACCGGCCGGCATGGGAAGCGTCTTGTCGGCAATCGCCCCGGCGGTGTAGTGGACGGCCAGCGCCCCGC
Organism: uncultured Desulfobacterales bacterium; assembly: GCA_947259065.1. Lineage (GTDB taxonomy): Bacteria > Desulfobacterota > Desulfobacteria > Desulfobacterales > JAFDCJ01 > JAFDCJ01. Next base: position 5,536 of record CAMYLH010000444.1, on the reverse strand, counting down.
CATTCGAATAGCCTACGACAAGTATCGGAACGTCTCCCAGCGTGCTGTCGAGATGCGCCATGGCCAGTTCCACCGCGGCGGCCATATCTTCGAACGTTACCTGCCTAAGGCCGGACGGTGCCGTGCCGTGGCCGGGAATGCGCAGGCCGACTACATGCGCCCCATCGGCGTGAAAATCCTTGGCAAGGCGGCGCAAGCTGTAAGGGCTGTCAGACATGCCATGCAGCAAAAGTACCCCCATTCTTGCTTGGGCGAGCGGAAGCTCGAAGGTACGGTTCCAGTTTGTCTGCCAGCTGGTGGGGTCGACCCGGCTGCCCCTATGATAGCGGTTGTAATTTGTTTTCGCAGAGTCCGGAATTCTGGCAAATACTTCTGTCTCGAGTTGCTGAAACAGTTTATCCTCCAGATTTCGGTAAGCATCGAGATTGGCAATATTGGAGGCGGCGGTGAATTCTTCAGTCAACACAGCATCGTGCCAAATGTTTGGTTCTGGTTTATGATTTAGCACCACGATCGCGACACAGGTTATCGCCAGCAAGGCTCCGGACAGCATGTAGATCGCCGGACGCAGGCACCTGCGGATCAGTGTGCTCAAAAATCTGGCAACTGGTCTAGCCATGGCCCACCTCATCGAGAGTATTCCTGATCAGCTTAGGTGGCCCGAGACTCGCCACTTTAGTTCACAGCAGCCACCATCGGGCTTTCGTTATTTTCCCTGAACAAATACGGCACCTGTCTTGATCCGTTTGCCACCTTTCCTTGGATATTGGCAAGATACCCATCAACATGATGATCCTTGACGGACAAGTCGGTGATGTTTCGCCAGAACTCACCTATCGACAAACGGTCGGCATCGTGTGCGTTCAGATAAACATATTCCGGACCGTCACGCAGGATCACCTCGGGCGCAAAGTGCTGGTACTGTTTGGCGGCGGTGTACGGTGGAACCATGGGAACAACATCCAAATCATTGACGACCCTTGTGGTCACAGGCAACTCGTATTCCGGTGGCAATTTGGTTGTGACCCTGGGCTGACCGAAAGTGACCACCCGCTCGACGGTGTACCCCTGTTTTTCAAAATACGCGGCCAACAACGCCGCGACAGCCGCGCCCAGAGAATGGCCAGTTATTCGCAACGGCCAATCCTTTCGCACGTAGGGGATCACATCGTCATAAATAGCGGCCGCATCTCTCTGGAACCCACGATGCACAGGAATGCCCAGAATGCTGTCCGGTATTAGGGCGATTTCGAGGTCCTCCCAGACGTTCGGTTTCGCGGCTGTACCCCGGACCGAAATTGTCTGCTTTCGGTTCAATGGGTCCTTTTCAAGAAAATACTGAACGTCCACGGATTGGACGGTCACGGCACGTGTGACCAGCGGATACGCTTTGCGGATGTCTGGAATCGGATCATAAGCAGACTTGGACCGCTGTGCGTAATATTCGAGCTCGGCAAAATCGATCTTCTTGGGAGCAACAATCGAAAGGGATTGTTCGAAGCTTTGCGACAGGTTACCGGCGCAGCCCGACGAAACCAATGCAAGAAGGACCATCATGATGGCAGCAATGGATCTGTTGACCACTCGGCGCGGTTTGTTCAGAGAATTCGCGTTAAGAAAAACCATCATCTAACCTCCTATTCTGCAAGTAAAATAATACCGACTTGCCTCATCGCGTCCCACAGCTCGGACATACTGCACGCCCGGTATCACAAGCCGTCCGCGCTTTTCTCGGAACTGCTCAAATCCAATGTCAGCCTTCCTTCTATTCAAAAAGCAACCCTCACTCGCAAGCTGACGACTGTGTCCATGCTCTGTGTAGGGTCATAAGCAGGGTTGGCGATTAATTGAAGACTTGGCGTGATCTGCACATTGGAGAAAGGCTGATAGCGATAGAACACCTCGGCGGTGAACTGGTCGCGCGGGTTGGGCACGGTCGCGGTCCCGGGCGCACGGGCCCAGTTCAGGCCTATCGCGGCCAGATCCCGGCCTCCGAACAGATCATACCCGGTTCCGACGCTGACGGTCCGGTCCACCAAGGCGCCGCCACCGTCCGCATAGCCGGCACGAAAGAACGGTGCCCAGCCGCTGTCGAACTTCGTGCTGGCGGAAAACGCAGTACCCCAGCCACTGCCAATGCCAGCCGCGCTGCGCGCATCAATCTGCCATGCTGTCAGTTGGATGTTGTTGTCAAAGCGCTCCGCCCACGAACTGTACCAGCCAACCGCAATATGCTTGAACGTCTCGCCCGTTTCGAACACGTTCTCGATACCCTGAATCGGATCATCGGGCTGCCCGGTGGCATCGGCGATCCCGGCCAGCACAAAGTAATTGTTGCCCAGGTTTGCCCGAACTGCTGCCCCAAGACCCTGGTTGGGGGCCGGCATGGTCGGGTTCGTGCTGAATGCGAGATTGTTGAAATCCGTCCACGGGCTTCCGAGCGCGTAGGCGTCGACGTAGTCGGTTACATCCACGATACCAAAGACAAACGACCAAGCGTTGTTGTTAAACGATTGCTCCCAGTATAAATTCGTCAATAGTCAGCCAGCGTCACTGAAGGTTACCGCCGTCAGGCCGGCATATCCCAGTTCTGCGCTAAGCCCCTGCGGTGAAATGGTGCCGATCTTGCTGCGGTTTTCAAGTTTGAAAATCAGTGATCCGGTGTCTGGCGTTCCATGCCCGACAGGCGTCCAGTTGCCATAGAAACGAAACACACCGCCGGTGGCGTTGCGCGCGCCCGGACTGCTGCTGGCGTGCTGGGTCAACAGGTTGAAATCACCTCCGAAAGACAGGCCACTCTGGGCGTTTAGGCGATCCTTGAATTCGTAGTAGCGCTTTGACGAATTGGCGAACATCGGTTCAGCCTGGCGGTCTTTGTCGGCCGCGATTTGTGCCGGGACACTGGACTTGCCACCAAATCCGCTTGCGATTGGTGATGTTCCGGCTTCGCTTGTTGTCGGGTCGGCCTGCGATACGCCTGGCCAGAGCGACGCCAAGGCGGCCAATGCAACCAAAATCGTTGATCGCAACGAGCGGCGGGGCACGGACGCAATCTTCGCCTGATCCAAATCAATTGGACAAGGCATGCTATGCTCTCTCTCTCGATGGATCATATCTGGTTCTCCAAAAATCACCTTAAGTTCGATCCTGCCATTTCGGCTTGGCAGTCATGTCCGTTACCACTTGAGCAGGGCTGTGGGTGGCAGGCCAGTATGGCGAGGGTCAGAACGTGAACTTCATTGCGCACAAGGCGAAAATGCTGCCGAGCTTGCGGGGCGGTCATTTCTGACCACCCCGCTGATCCTCATATTTGGCCCCTTCAGAGCTCGTTCTTGTGGACGAACCCGTCCTTCATGATGAAGTCGAGGTTGTTCTCGTAATCCTCGATGATCGTGATGTCGGCCAGTGGGTTCTTGTCGTAGATCAGGATATCCGCCATCGCACCGGCCTCGATCACGCCCAGCTTGCCATATGGGTTGCGCTTGCCGGTAAGGGCCACCGTGGCGCCGCCATTGCCGGTCGCCTGCACCATCAGTTCGGCAGAGGTGAACCACTTGGTGCGGATGGTCAGGTCATGCAACTGTTGGGCGCGGTTTTCCAGGTCGTCCAGCAGATCCGTGCCCCAGGCCATTTTGACACCATGCTTAATGGCCAACTTCATCACCGCGTCAGTGCCGTCGACGGCCTGTTGGGCCTTCGCCTGACGCACATCGCCTTCCGGGTATTGCTTGACGATGTTTTCAGCGACCAGCACCTGAACCGACATGTGTGTGCCCTTTTCCGCCATCAACTTGATAGTCTCTTCGTCGGCGAGGCTGTTGTGATCGACGGATTGGACCCCGGCATTGATCGCGCGTTTGATTCCGCCGGGACTGTGAGCGTGCACAAAGACGTACGTGCCGTAGTCTTCAGCGGCTTTCACTGCAGCCTCGATTTCTTCAGGCAGAAATTCGTGCACATACAGAGGATCCGAAAAGGAAATCACCCCGCCGGTGACCGCCATCTTGATTTGGGACGCGCCCTTGTAAAGGTTGTCGCGGGTCGCCTGCAGAACCTCATCGACACCGTTGGCCGTGAGTCCGAGACCGATCTGTTCCAGCGGCGTTCGGGGACCACCCCATTCCTTAGGCAGGAAGTTCGGGTTGCGGAAATCGACATGCCCCGAATACTGCCCGAGCACGGCCATCGACGGATAGATCCGCGGCCCGGTGACATAGCCTTCGTCGATCGCCTTCTTCAGACCGGCCGTGGCTCCACCCGCATCGCGCACCGTCGTCACGCCGCGCTTCACGCGCTCGCCCGATTCCCATGCCGCGATCCCGGCGACGTAGTTCAGGGGGGAATTGATAAGCGCGCCGGGACTGATCGGCATCATCGAATGCCAGTGCACATCGATCAGACCCGGGGACAGAAACCCGCCCTTGCCATCGACCACCGCGCCATAGGCCGAGGTGGCCAGCGCCGCCGAGGCGACGCCCGCCAAGATGGTTTTGTGAATTGTTTTATGCATGTCAATCTCCTGCTGAATGAAAACGTGTCAAATAAATGGTGGCTTATAAATTGGGTCACGTCTGGTCATCTCGCGCCGACGGGTATGGAATTTGGATGAAATTGAGAAGACGGTGTCTATGGGTACTATTGCGACGACTCGCGCTGCGCGGGTCCAGCCATTTCTCCGGGTCCTGCAGGATGCCGGAGTCGATGTGGAGGGTAAGCTTGCCCGCGCGCGCATTCCTTCGAGCGTCTTCTGGGACCCGGATATCACGGTGGCCTCGCATCGCATATGCGGGCTCATTACCAAGATCGCCCGAAAAGAGGGGATCGAAGACATCGCCCTGCTTGGCAATGATCAGGATGGCTGGAAGGCTCTCGAGCCTTGGGTACGGACGAACTTGCTTGGGGCCACGACACTCGACCAGCTTCTGGTCCGTTACTGCCGGATCGCCAAGCTGTATATTCCGCACCAGAAATACGCAATTGCACGAGATGCAAGGCTGGTCAGGATATGTGTCACGACAGACTCACTTTGGGCAAATGGCGACTGGCTGCGATTGGCTGACTGGAACAACGTGTTGTTGCTGCAGAAGGTTATCCGGCATGTTCTGGGCCAGAATTTCGTCCCGGACGCCATCACACTTCAGAGCAGGGAACCGTTGACCGCACTGCAACAGGAGAGGTTCTATGGTGTCCGTATCCTTCAGGGATGGGCGACCACGTCCATCGCCTTCCCAATGCACCTGCTGGCGACACCCCTTCCGGATGTCGGTTGCGGGGCGGCAAAACTTGGGTCCTCAGATGCATTGAATGCGCCGAGTTTTCCGGCCCAGTTGCGTGAGCTCATCAAACCATGCCTGTCCGAAAATTGGCTCGACGTGAATGCGGTTGCGGAAATGGTCGGATGCAGCACCCGCACTTTTCAGCGGCGCCTGTCGGCCTCGGGCCTGTCGTTTTCCGAGCTTCTCGATCAGACACGCATGGAGGTGGCAAAGACCATGCTGGTGGACGAGCGCGCAACTGTTACCAACGTCGGTTACGA
>CAMYLH010000443.1 GCA_947259065.1 uncultured Desulfobacterales bacterium | reverse complement strand
CGTCGATTTGCCGCAACCGCTCTCACCCACCAGGCCGAGGGTTTCGCCTTTGTACAAATAAAAGCTGACGTCGTCGACCGCGTGCACGTACCCGATCGTCTTCGACCAGAAACCGCCTTTGACGGGAAAATATTTCTTCAGATTTTTGATTTCCAGTATAGGTTCGGGCATGGTGTCTTTACCCTCTGTTCAGAGCGGATGTTTAATTACCTGTCAGCTGTAAAGCCAGCAACGGACCCGGTGATCCGCTTTTTCTTCTTTTAATACCGGGTTTTCATGTCGACAGACATCCATCACCTTGGGACAGCGGGGATGAAAATGACACCCCGCCGGCAGCTGTGACGGAATCGGCACAACTCCCTGGATCTCCGTGAGGCGCGCCTTTTTTTGGGTACTGTGGTCTATACGCGGGATCGATTCGAGCAGACCTTCGGTGTAAGGGTGCAGCGGATCTTCGAAGATATTGTAAACATCCGCTTCTTCTACGACCTTGCCGGCATACATGACCACCACCCGGGCCGCACTTTCAGCCACAACCCCCAGGTCATGGGTGATTAAAATAATGGCTGTATCCAGATCTGCTTTCAAAGAAACCATCAGATCGAGGATCTGGGCCTGGATAGTGACATCGAGGGCGGTCGTCGGTTCATCGGCGATCAAGAGGCTGGGGTTGCAGGAGAGGGCCATGGCGATCATCGCCCGCTGACGCATGCCGCCGCTGAGCTGGTGTGGATGCTCATTCACGCGGCGTTCCGGCAACGGGATTCCCACCAGTTGGAGCATTTCAATCGAACGGTCATGGGCGTCTTTTTTTGTCAGGCCCTGATGCAGCCGCAAGGCTTCAGAGATCTGGTTGCCAATCGTGTAAACCGGGTTTAAGGATGTCATCGGCTCCTGAAAGATCATCGATATCTTATTGCCGCGAATCCTGCGCATCTCTTCGTTCGAAAGGCCCAGAAGGCTTTGGTTCTCAAATAGAATGTCGCCGGCAATAATCTTGCCGGGAGGATCCGGGATCAGCCGCATGATGGAAAGTGCCGTAACACTTTTGCCGCAGCCGGACTCTCCGACCACACCCAGGGTTTCACCTTTGCGCACCTCGTAGTCCACACCGTCCACAGCCGGTGATACCCCATCATCGGTAAAAAAGTGCGTTTTCAGACCCTTTATCTGAAGCAGATAGTTGTCGTCGGAGGTGTTCATGTGCTATTCATTTCATAAACTATTTTCATTTATTGGTATGTTCTCCAAGATTGGAATTACCTAACGCGATTTAGCAGATCTGTCAATAAACAATCGGTTACGAGCACCGATTGGCGGGTCGGCATTTTCTCCCGTGAAGAAGGATTCTATTTACTCAACGGGAATAACCAGAATTACAGGTCTAATTATTTCTTGACTAAACCTCACGGATTTGATGTTATACCGGAACTTACCGTGTTGCTAGAGCATGGTTATAATACATTCTCCGTGGATAGACTGCTTAGACTCGTCTATCTGCTGCAACCAACACTTCCATCCCCACAAGTCCTAAAAAAGGAGGTTCGATGATGAAAAAAGCAGTTCTTGTAGTTCTCATTTTTTGCCTGGCCATTGGCGTTTCAGCGGCTACCGCGGCCGAAAAAGTCGTGACGATGGGTATTTACCAGGAACCGGAAAATCTCAACACTTACATCGGGGTGCAAACCGTCATCACCTATGTTCACCGGCCCTTTGCCGAGTACCTGATCGATGTGAACGAGAAGGGCGAGTATGTCCCCGTGTTGGCATCGGAAGTACCGAGCGTGGAAAACGGCGGCGTATCAGAAGACGGCCTGACCATCACCTATAAGCTTAAAAAAGGCGTTAAGTGGAGCGACGGCCAGCCGTTCACTTCAGCCGATGTCAAGTTTACCTGGGAAGCCCTGATCAATCCCAAAAACCTGGTCAAAAGTCGATCCGGCTATGAACTGATCGAATCGGTCGAAACCCCCGACGACCATACCGCTGTCGTGAAGTACAAAGAATATTATGCCCCCTATCTGACCCGTTTTGCCCCGGTTTTGCCCAAGCATATCCTGGGCAAACTCGAAAATATGAATGATGCACCCTACAACCGGATGCCGGTGGGTACCGGCGCCTTCCGGGTGACCGAATGGGTTTCGGGTGACCACATCACCATGGTAAAAAACCCGTATTATCGTGAGGCCGATAAGGTAAAGATCGACAAACTCTTTTTTAAGATCATTCCCAGCCGGGAAGTCGGCATTGCCCAAATCCAGGCCGGTGACGTCGACGGCGTGTGGGACCTGATCGAGGCCCAGATTCCGATGATGGAAAAAAATCCGGAAGTTTCACTGTGCCTTTCGAACGGCCTGGTTTCCGAACGCCTGATCATGAACCACAGCACCACTTTTCCGCCCAACAACGGAAATCCGGACTACCCCCATCCCATCCTGGCCGACCTGCGCGTCCGCCAGGCGATTCAATATGCGGTCGACAAGCAGATCATTATCGACAAACTCCTGTATGGCAAGGCTCAACCCGGCACCACCGAAATTCCCGACGGCTGGGCCCACAATCCGAATGTGAAGCCGACCGAGTACGATCCTGAAAAGGCCAAGCAACTCCTTGAGGAGGCCGGCTGGAAGCCGGGCCCGGACGGTATTCGTCAAAAAGACGGTACCCGCTTACGGTTGAAAATCACAACCACGACCGGCAATAAACTCCGGGAAATGGTGGAGCAGGTCCTGGTCGCCCAGATGAAAGCGGTCGGCATTGAATTTTACATCGAAAACGTGCCCTCTTCGGTATTGTTTGGATCCTGGTCCAATGACGCCGACCGCAAAAAGGGCCGCTATGACATCCTGATGTACACCACCGGTCCCGGAATAGATCCCCACCAGCAATACGAGGGATATTTTCATTCGAAGAATATTCCCACCGAAGCCAACGGCGGCAGTGGATACAATTACACCCGTCACCGGGATGCCGAACTGGACAAGTGGCTCGATTTGGCCGGCAAAGCCCCCAGCATGGAAAAACGGGCCGAGGCTTATCGCAAGGCCCAGGAGCGGGTGGCTCAGATCGTTCCGCATATCTACCTGTACCGGCGGGTCAACGTGCATGCGTTCCGCAACAACGTCAAGGGTTGGAAACCCAACGGCTACGGCATCATCGATGTCGTTGCAACCTGGAATGTTGCCGACTGGTATGTCGAATAGCGGTTTTTTAACGGATAACATCCTCCGACTGCGCACCGCGACTTGCTGCGCGCGGTGCGCGGCTTAACACCCCGGTTGAGAGTTATTCGTTATTGGTTAATCGTTTCAGGGGTATAAAATCTATTCTTATACTTCATTTATAATAGAACTCTAAAATAAAGGGATCATCATACTCTAATAACGAATAACAAATAACCATTAACATTTAAATAGAAATGTTTTCG
>CAMYLH010000442.1 GCA_947259065.1 uncultured Desulfobacterales bacterium | reverse complement strand
GAAACCGGAATACCGAACAAAGAAAAAAGATGCATGCCGAAGGCAGAAGAGATCTGGGCAACAAATGCGCTCGGGATGTCAAGGGGCGTAATTCCCTTGCCGACGGTATCCGCTACCTTTTCCCCGTATGTTATGGCGCCCACGGCAATGCTCACCCCGCCGATCAGCAAAAGCACCTTGGGCGGCAAAATATTGAGATTGGCGATGGGACCAACGGCATTGCCGGCATTGTTGGCTCCCATGGAATAGGCGACGTAACACGCTGAAAGTATTGCCAACCAGCCGAATGCCTGCTGGAAAAGAAGGGACCTGCTGCCAAATTTGTTCAGTATAAATTTCAGCAGCGCCATTAATCCAAAGGAAAGCGCCATGACCAGGATGGGGCAAACAAGCCAGCTTTCCGCAATGATCATTAACTTGGCATAATCGATTTCAGCGCCCACTGCCAGACCGATTCCGGTAACTCCGCCGACGATTGCTTGGGAAGTCGATGTTGGAATTCTGTAGAAGGTGGCCAGGGTCACAAAAAATCCGGAACAGATCAAGGCCACACAGACGGCAAGATAATTTAGATCCGTTTTGACGATACCTTTGCCGATGGTCTTCATGACGTGTTCGCCCTGGAGGATGGCACCGATAATCACAAAGACGGCAACCAGAACAGCTGCTTTCTTGAAGCTTATTAATCCGCAACCCACCGCCGTACCGATGCAGTTGGCCGTATCATTTGCGCCGATATTCCAGCCGACATATGCACTGGCGCCCAGCAATAAAATGAAAATTGGCTCGATGGTCGCTTCACCCCCCTATGCACGGATGCGGTCTAAGCAGCAAGAAGACCGGTAATACGAAATCTCTCGAAATTTGTAGACGGGAAAAGTATAATCTTAATAACTATTGGAAAAATAAGTCAAAGGAATAATTTATATATTGTGTATAATCATGAAATGATCCGCAAGTAATGCAACCTAATAAACGATAGGCTGCCGACTGAAAATGAATGGTCTCGAAATAGTACCTTTCGGAAGGATAGATTTAGAGACTCCAGCATAAATGACGATATTGACAACCCGGCATAAAGTGATTATGTTAACTAATTAAGAATTAATTCTTACTTGCAGGTCTGTAAAGAACTTGGTTGGAATTAGATTTAATTCGGCATCCGTTATCATCTCGCCTGTTTTAGACCTTCTTCTGATAATATCCTGATTGATTTTCGACAATCTTAGTCAGAGCACCTGAGGGTTCACCGAAAAATAAATTCGTCGATGAGGGGGAGACTATCATGCTTCAAAGATACGACATAACGATGAGTGACAAAACGAATCGTCTTTCAATTAAGGAATTTGCTGTTCTCGAGACAAAAACACGTACACGAGATAAGTACGAACCCCTTAAGACGGATTATTCGCTTCTTCATGAGGTTTCATACGACGTTGATATGCTCAGTGCCGCTATTAAAGATGGATCGGAGGCATTGATTTCAGAGCTTCGGACCGGTGACTTTTTCCCTATTGGATCCTGTGCGAAAATTATCGCCGAAAAAGTGACCGGCTTCTTAGATGGCAACCCTGAACCAATCTCTGAAGTGTATTTTGACGATCGAACCCTTCTATCCACCTATGAGCAGGAATAAGGTATCGTTCTGTACTTTTTTTGAAATAGCATGATCATATCACCTGCGTTTCGTTTTGGTTCCGATAACCTCCAGCCAAAAACCGCCTGGATCAATAATCCCCAGTATGTTGCCTAAAACCTGTCGGCTAATATTTTTTCCCTTGCTCGACTTCGCCAATCGCTTCATCGATGATATCGATGGCACGGTCCATTTCATCCCGGGTGATGACCAGGGCCGGCCGCAGAGTCAGAATATTGCCCTCGATGGTTTTCGCTGAAAGCCCTTTTTCAAGGCATTTAAACATGATGATTTCAGCTTCATCTATGGCCCTTGCCTTTGTATTGCGGTCAGTGACCAGATCGATACCGATATGCAGGCCCAGGCCGGCAACCTGGCCCATGAGGCGGTGCTTTTCTCTCAAATCAATTAATCTTCTTAGAGCATATCCACCCAATTCAGCCGCATGATCGGCCAAATTATTTTCTTCGATGTACGCAATCTCAGCCAGCGCGGCTGCTGAGCACAATGCGTTTTTCTCGTGGGTGTAATGACCAATGGACCGATGCGGGCAAACATTATATTTTTCGTGGGTGACGATCCCGGCAAAGGGCACCAGCCCGCCGCCGAATGATTTGCCCAGCACCAGGACGTCCGGTATCACAAAATGTTCACAGGCAAACATCTTGCCGGTGCGGCCGAAGCCCTCGATAATCTCATCAAAAACCAGTAAAGCGCCGTATTGCTCACAGAGTTGTTTAACTCCCTTCCAGTATCCTCTGGAAGGGATGACGGGTGTGGCTGAAATCGGCTCACCAATCACGGCCGCCATTTCGGGTTCCCGCTTTAGAACCAGTTCAATCTGGCGCAAGCATTCCGCATCCACCTCTTCCTGCCTCGAAAATCCCCAGGGATTGCGGTAGTAATTGGGAAATTCAACCCGAAATGCGCCCGGCACCATAGGGCCGAATCCAGCGCTGAAATGTTCTTCCCCCCCCACGCTTGCCGCCCCGTATCCCGCACCGTGAAAGGAATCCCAAAAAGAAATGGTCTTAAAGCGACCGGTGACCTGTTTGGCCAGCATTAGGGCCATTTCGATGGCTTCCGAACCGCCCGGACAGAAAAGGGAGCGACACAACCCGGCGGGGGTAATCTCCGCCAGTTTTTTTGCCAGTTTGACGGCGGCAGCATTCGTATATCGACGCGGGCAAAAAGTCATGCCTTTGTCCAGTTGTTTCTTTAGGGCCTCAATGACGGCCGGGTTGTTATACCCGGCATTATGGACACCGTTGCCGTGCATATCGATATATTTTTTCCCGTCCATATCCTCGATGTAAATGCCGCGGGCCCTCGAAAGCACGTTTAAGACCGGGGTTGACAGACTTTGATGCAAAAAATATTTAGCGTCCTCATCAAACCACGTTTTGGCAGGCTCGGATAAATGACGCTCCCAGTACTTTCTGCGGTTTTCGGTGGTATTGACATCACCCTGTTCTCGTTCAATTCTTTTGTCCTTCTTCATAGCGTGTCTCCTGCACAGAACCATAGCCGGATAAACCGGAAATACCAAATCACAAGCACCAAATCACAAATAAAATCCAATATCTAAAAGCACAAATCGTCAGATATAAGCGCATAGCAGGTCATAAATTTCAGTATTTGAATCATTATGACAATCCGAGGCGGCTCAAATCAAGATAAAAATATTTGTTTGACTTATGCAACCTTCGACCGCTAAAAGTAAAGGTCACGGTACACGGGTTTTGGGTTCACGATGAACTACCCCGCTGATTCGTCAACTTTGTGACCTGCCG